>JAGZAC010000094.1 GCA_018370615.1 Clostridiales bacterium | reverse complement strand
CCTCTGAGCACCGGCAGAGTAAAGATAATGCCGATGGCCCAGGTGATCAGCCGCAACACAAGAATTGCCGCCAGAAACAGGCCGATGAATACGACGATATTGGCGATAGTGCCGGCAATGGGGTCTGACACCGCGTAAGCAATCTGTTCTACGGCAGCATGGCTGCCATCGTTGGCACTGTTGATAAGATCCGTAATCGCATCGGAGTTTGCTCCGTACTGGTCCAAAATAGAGAGAAACTGAGAATTTTCCAATAGCTTTGACAGATCGTACACTACATTCTGTGTTCCGTCAGCGCCTGTCCTCGCCATGGAGGCAAGGGTATCTACTACTCCGTCCGCAATTTTATCCAGCAAAAACTTTTCTTTTACAATAAGCGCCAGCTGCGGCGTAAAGGTATATGCCACAAGCAGCGCGCCGATTCCGGAGCACAAGCTCATGACCGACTTGAAAAATCCTCGCTTATAACTCACCAAAATTGTCAGGACGCACAGCGCCACAATAATGATATCCAGTACAAAATGCATTTTCAACCATGCCTTTCTGTCTCAGCAAGCACACTTCTAGATTTCTATATATTGTATTGCAGATCCTGCCGGCTCATTCACCAAAGAAGAGAGAATATGTCCCCGTGCTCTCACAAATGATGGCGCCACCCGACGCCGGCAGAATATCCAAAGCCTCCCCCTGAAGCGCTTCCTCCTTGGGATCTCCGCCGGACAAAGGACATTGAAGGGCTTTGTCCTCACAAAGGACATACACTGCCCTGTCCTCGTCTGCTGCAATCCTGTCTATTTTTTCATTGATTATATTATTATATATGATATTCCCGTCGGTGTCAAATAGAATTATTTCATTTTCCGAACCAACTGCATTTTTTGCTACTGCCAGGGCAAAAAACTCCCCGCTTACATCAAAGGCGGCCGGGACAGTGCCCGCCATATCATACTGCCCGCACAATGTATCACCGTCATAAAACAAAACCTTGCTGTCACATACCACTACTAGTCTGCCGTCATCTGCATATCGTACTGCCAGCGGCATGGTATTCTCCAGTTCCACAGAAGTAGTCTCCTCACTGCCGATTTTGCAGAACATAATCTCACAGAGAGCACTCGCGCCGGCAGCTCCAGCGGAGACCACCGCCATATGCTCCCCATCCGGATCCAAAGCCATATCGACCACATACTGATCCTTGTAATATCTGGCGATGGGCTTAAAATCCGGACTGTAAACAGTAATTAAGTATTTCGATTCGTCCGATCCTGTAAGCAGAGCATAGGTACCATCGTCAGAGACCGCCGCATCCTCGATCATCTCTTCCATTTCGCTGTTGAGCACCCGGGCAATCGTAGTGTATATGGAATAGGATTTCCCTGCCGCGTCATACAGCAGCGCATACTTGTCTCCTACCACAAGACGGGGATCCCCATAGGCGCTTTCATAATCCAATTCTCTGGTTCCCGACGCATTGTACAGCCGAAAACCGGAAGCGCCTGCTACAGCAATTCGATCCCGGAACAAGGCAAAGGACGGCGCATACTGCTGCTCATAGTTTATATCTGCGTATCTTCCTACCACAGACACAGCGCCGGTGTCCAAATCCCGAATCAGATACATCAGGTTGCTGTAGGTGATATTTTCCCGGTAAAAAAGGAGCATGATGAGCAAAAACAAAACCAATGCAATCACAGACAGCAGCCGCGCCCATCTGTACCGTTCGGCAATGGCGATATAGTAGCTGTTGACCACAGGCTGTGCTTCATCCAATGCAATGGATACATGCGCCGTACGCCGTTTTTTGCGTGCGGCCGGATCGTCCGGAGCATTTTTTTTGCCAATACGCCTGCCAGACGTTTTCTTTTTTCTTCGGCTGCCTGTGCGGATGAGCTCCTCCTGCTCCCAGTCACTGTTTTTGCCCGCCATTCACGTCCCCTCCTTTCCGAAAATATCATTCACATTGCCACGCAATTTCCTCAGGATACCGCACTTCCCGCAGGTACAGCCCATGTGGTGGTGCGGTAAACCCTGCTCGGCTTCTGTCGCCAGAGGACAAAATCTCCGGAATATTCTCCGCCGGAATTTTCCCTGCCGCCACTTCCAGCAGCGTACCGGCCATAATGCGCACCATATTATATAGAAAGCCATCGGCGGCCACCGAAAAAATAAGCATGTGATCGCCCTCCCGCCGCACATGGGCCCGAGATACGGTGCGCACCGTATCCTTTTCGGCGGGATCTCCCGCCATAAAAGCGCGAAAGTCGTGCCTGCCTACATAGGCTGCCGCAGCCGCCTGCATCTTGGAGATTTCCTCTGGTGAAATTCGGCGTATGCTGTGATAGCTTCTGTCCCGGAGAAACGGGTCTGCAAAAGGCGCACTCCAAATGCAGTAGATGTATTCCTTTTCCGCCGCATCATATCGAGGATGAAAGTCCTCCGACGCTGAGGCGGCGGCGCAAACGGAAATATCCGGCGGAAGATGCGGTGCAAACGCCCGGTGGATTTTCCCCAGGGGGATCGTACACCAGTCTGCGCCGCGCGTCCCATCGGCAGGCGACACCGCACATACATACCCCAAAGCATGTACGCCGGCGTCTGTCCGGCTGCAGCCAGTAACGCTGCACGGCATACCGAACACCTGCACCGCGGCCTCCGTCAGCACCTCCTGGATGCTGGCACCGTTTTTCTGGCACTGGAATCCGCAGTATGCAGTGCCGATATATTTTATTTTTATGAGTATTTTCATCATTTTCGCTCAAACGGCCAGGGTATACCCGGGCGCATAAATGTTGATCAGCACCACCGCTGCTCCAAGAGCAAATATGCATATAAACATTACAAGGTCACGCCAGGTAGAATGCAGCACCTTCATCCGGGTACGGCCGCGGCCGCCGGTATAGCAGCGGCATTCCATAGCTGTAGCCAGCTCCTCTGCCCGCCGGAAAGCGGAAATAAACAGCGGAATCAAAATGGGAATCAGCGCCTTGGCCCGGCGCACCAGAGACCCTGTGGAAAAGTCCGCACCCCGGGCCTTTTGGGCATTCATGATTTTTTCCGTTTCTTCCACCAGGGTGGGAATGAACCGCAGGGCTATGGTCATCATCATAGAAAACTCATGGACCGGCAGACGAATCTTCGCAAGAGGCGACAGAAGCCGTTCCAATCCGTCCGTCAGAGCAATAGGAGTGGTGGTATAGGTGAGCAGAATACTGGTACCGGCCACCAAAATCACCACGCGCACCACAATCAGCAGTGCGTTGATCAGTCCTTCCAAGTAGATGTGGATAATCCACCAGTCTACCAGAATCGTTTCTCCTTTTAGCCAGAAAATATTGATAATGGCAGTAAAGACAATGATGAAAATCAGCGGACGCAGCCCACGCAAAATCGTCCCCATCCGAATTCTGCTTACAAGAATCAACAGAATTGCAGATACAACCAGTAAAACAAAGGAAAATACATTTTTCGCCAGAAAAATCACCACAATGTAAAGGATGGCAAAGAGAATTTTCCAGCGGGGATCCAGCTTGTGCAGAAAGGAATCTCCCTCGTAATACTGTCCGAATGCGATGTCAGCCTTCATTGAATTCCCTCCCGGACAGCAGCCGATGGGCTGCAAATTTTACCGTATAGATGTCCAGTCCGATATCTACGCCCACGTCCCGCAGAGCCCGTGCCACCCGAGTGATCTGCGGTACGTCCAGCCCCACTGCAATTAGCTCTTCTGCCCGGCTGAACACTCCAGCAGGCGTTCCGCTCATCACCAGCTTGCCGTTTTCCATCACCAGAACCCGGTCGCAGTACAGCGCCATATCCTCCATGCTGTGGGAAACAATGATGACGCTGGCGCCGCTTTTCTGCTGATATTCCCGAATCCGGCCAAGAATTTCCCGGCGTCCCCCGGGATCCAGCCCTGCGGCAGGCTCGTCCAGCACCAAAACCTCCGGCTCCATCGCCATAACCCCGGCAAGGGCCGCCCGGCGCTTTTGTCCCCCAGACAAATCAAAAGGAGACTTTTTTAAAAGTTCCGGGGAAAGCCCCGCAAATTCTGCCGCCCGTGCTACCGCCTCCTGAATTTTTTCCGGGGCCATGCCCATGTTTTTCGGACCGAACCCAATATCTGATTCTACCGTTTCGTCAAACAGCTGGTATTCAGGATACTGCATTACCAGCCCCACCCGAAACCTTACTCCTTGGATTTTCTTGGGATCCTCCCAAATATCCTTTCCGTCCAGCAGTACTTTTCCGCTGTCCGGCTTCAAAAGTCCGTTGAGCAGCTGTACAAGGGTGGACTTTCCACTACCGGTGTGTCCGATAAGGCCGGTGACTTCTCCGGCACGAAAAGTAAGGCTTATATCGTCCAAAGCGCGCATTTCATAGGGCGCCCCTTTTCCATATACATATGTTACATTCTCAAGTGTTATCTCTGCCATGTGCCGTTCCTTCCAAGGCTCTTGCAATTTCAGCCGCACACTCCACCGGATCAAAAATATCCAGTGCCACATCGTATCCGGCATGGCGTACATACCAAAGCAGTTCCGTGGTCTGCGGCACGTCCAGTCCCGCCTCCCACAGCTTTTCCGCCTGGCTGAACACCTCTGTAGGCTTCCCTTCCATGATGATCCCGCCGTCCTGCATCACCAGGACCCGGTCTGCCATAGTGGCCTCATTCATATAGTGGGTGATGTGTATGACGGTAATCCCCTCTTCCCGATTGAGACGGGAAATGGTATCCATCACTTCTTTTCTGCCATGAGGGTCCAGCATCGCAGTGCTTTCGTCAAAAATGATGCATTTGCGGTTCATGGCAATTGCCCCCGCAATGGCAATGCGCTGCTTCTGTCCCCCAGACAGGCGATGGGTTGCATGCCTGGCATACTTTGTCATCCCCACCGTTTCCAGCGCCCAATCCACCCGCCGGCGGATTTTCTCCGGAGGAAGGCCCAAATTTTCCGGGCCGAAAGCGACATCCTCCTCCACAATCGTAGCTACAAGCTGGTTGTCCGGATTCTGAAACACCATACCCACCTTGCGGCGGCCCTCGTAGATATCCTCTTCCGTTACATTCTCCCCGGTCATATCTTTGCCGTCAATGTACAGCTTTCCCTCTCCCGGCAGGAGAATCATGCAGAGAATCTTCGCCAGGGTAGATTTTCCGCAGCCGTTGTGGCCCAAAATAGCCACAAATTCCCCTTCTTCGATGGAAAGACTTACATCCCGCAGGGCCTCCACGGACTGGCCCTCTTCCTCTCCGGGATAGGAATAGGATATATGCTCCGCTTTTATAATCGTGCTCATTTACTTCTCCGATTCTTTCCTGTATTGTCATCGGGCGTCCACCGGGCGCTGGCTCCTGCCGGAAGCAAAAGCCCCGTTTCCCTGACCCGCAGCCCCAGTTCTCCGGTTTCCATCCGCCCCTTGTTTTTCATCGCCAGCATCACCATATATCCCATGGTGGCCGGAGACAGCCCAGTTGTGTAGGAGTTGACCAAGAAAAACAGCGGTTTTTCTGTCATTAGGGACGCCGCAAGGGAAATGAGCTCGGCGGCGCAGTCCTCCAGCTTCCAAACCTCCCCGCCGGGCCCCCGCCCGTAGGACGGCGGATCCATAATGATCCCGTCATATTTTCTGCCCCGGCGGATTTCCCGCTCTACAAATTTTTTGCAGTCGTCCACAATATACCGCACCGGAGCCTCCCCCAGTCCGGACAGGCGCAGATTTTCCTTTGCGGCCTGCACCATGCCCCGGGCCGCATCTACATGACATACGGATGCCCCTGCCGCCGCAGCAGCGGCCGTAGCACCGCCGGTATATGCAAACAAATTGAGCACTGCCGGCCTGCGGCCTGCAGCCACAGCCTTTCGGATAATATCGGAAAGCCAGTCCCAGTTGACCGCCTGCTCGGGAAACAGCCCGGTATGCTTAAATCCCATGGGCCGCAGCTGGAAGGTCAAAGGGCCGTAGGATATATTCCAGGTATCCGGAATGTTGCACACCGTCCAGGACCCGCCGCCGGACCGGCTTCGTTTATATATGGCGTCCGCCTTCCTCCATAGAGGATTTTCCCGCTTTGTATGCCAGAGCACCTGCGGGTCCGGCCGGATGAGGATATAATCTCCCCAACGCTCCAGCCGTTCGCCGGAGGAGGCGTCCAGCAGCGTGTAGTCCTCCCATGCATCATTTGCCCACATTTATCCGTTCACCAAATTTCCGTGTTATTTATTGTAAAGCTGCCCCATCGGGGAATAGACACTGTGTCCGTGACATATAGCGATGGCCAGCGCATCTGCAGTATCGTCGGGCTTCGGCGGCTCACGCAGTCCCAGAAAAGTAGTTACCATGGTAATGACTTGATTTATGTCCGCCCGTCCATAGCCCACAATAGACTGCTTCACCTGCAGCGGCGTGTATTCCGATATGGGAACCCCACGCTGGTGGGCCGTCATCAAAATAACGCCTCTGGCCTCCGATACAATGATCCCCGTTTTCTGGTTGGTATTCCAGAAGAGCTCCTCTACACACATGGCGTCGGGGTGATACTTGTCCAATATTTTTCCCAGAGCCTCGTGAATTTGCAATAGCCGCTCTTCTGTTTTTTCTCCCGCTTTTGTCTGAATAGAGCCGTACGCCAGCGGG
>JAGZAC010000093.1 GCA_018370615.1 Clostridiales bacterium | reverse complement strand
CCTCATGCGATTCGCTTCCATCATAACAGAATAAGTGACTGCAGTGCGGACGAAGGTCCGCAATAAGGGCGGAGGGGTTCACCCTCCGCCCTTATTTTATCCTTTATGCAGGAAAATTTTGTATTTTTAGGACGTATCTATCCGACCACCTTCCCCAAAGAGGTGATTATACGACACATTGGCCCTTTTGATTTTTCCCGACAAAAGCCACAGATATGCTAATCATGTCTTTGGTAGACGAGAGGACGGCACCCCGTTTATGAAGTGTTCCAACCGCTCCATAGACATTATGGGGGCCGTCTTCACTTGTATCGGACTCAAATCAAAGAGAGCCAGGCCATCTTCGGCCTGGCTCTCATATGAATTACTGTTTCATCAAATTGATTTCTTAGATTTTTTCCCAAAAGCAATTCCAATTAACAGGCCAATCGCAGAGGAGACAAGACCAGTAAGAAAATCAAAAAATTCAGGGACAGACATAACCTTGGCAAGAAGGTATTGGCTAAGTGAGAGGGTAAGTAGCCCGTAGAGTAGATATGCAACAGAAAAACAAACCGGCATCAACCAAACATATTTAGTTGGCAAATGCGCTCTGCCTACAAAAATAGACGAGATAAGAGTCACAACTGGCATAACCACATATTGGACTACAATAACATGAAGCATCGCCATTTGAGAATTTTTGTAGAACAGCCAGAAGGTAATTGCTGACAAGACCCATATTATACCGTATAACCCTACAGCTATACGCAAATGGCGATTAGCTTTCATATCTTACCACCCTTTATTCTACATCCCTGTAGGTAAGTTTGGAACTGCTTGCAAGCTCATCCGGCATATAAAGATGGTTGGGAATGGTGCTGCCATTCAAGTTAATGCCTTCACTATAATACGCAGCCCATACCAACTCGGAGCAGTACCAATTGGGATTGTCCTCGTCGGCATTTAATTTAGACACTATAGTGTTTCCAACCAC
Organism: Clostridiales bacterium; assembly: GCA_018370615.1. GTDB lineage: Bacteria > Bacillota > Clostridia > Oscillospirales > CAG-272 > Avispirillum. The sequence goes on along the minus strand of JAGZAC010000093.1, from coordinate 5,696 downwards.
ACTAATGATGATCTTATTTGCGGTTGCAATAATGACACCAGCTACATACAAACGCAAAATATATTTGGGCTTACTCCGGGTGTGGTGCAGCCCTTCTACTATCATAAACAAAAACAGTGGTGCGGCAATCCGCCCGATAATGCGCAAAACATAAAAAGCAAAACAAAGACAGCCTCGATTCGAGCCCGACTTTGTTTTCCGCTCTATTTTATCAGCACAAGTCCAGATATACCTGCCGGAGTGCACGGAGGATCAACTCCACCGAGCCGTCCGTACCCCACTGGGAAACATTGAGGCACAGATCATAATTCTGTGCGGCGCCCCATTTCTGTTCCGTATTAAAATTATAATAGGCGCTCCGGGCCTTGTCCATGCTCCTGATCCGGTCACGGGCCTCATCCTCTGTTATACCGTCGCGTTTGACCACACGCTGAATGCGGAAGTCCATACCGGCGGAAACAAAGACACGGAACAGGCGGGTTTCGTTCCGCAGGATGTAGTCCGCACCACGTCCCACGATGACGCAGCTCCCCTGGCCGGCGACATGAAGCACAGCCTCCCGCTGGGCCTTGGACGCCATACGCTCCACCGAAATATTGCAGTTCCCCAGCACCAGATTGGGCCGCCCCACACAAAGAGAGTAAAGTAAGCTGTGCGGATGCTTTTCATCCATGTCCTGGAGGAAGTCCAGCGCAAGCCCGCTCTCCTTTGCGGCCACGGCCAGCAGTTCCTTGTCATAGTAAGGGATCTCCAGCTCCCGGGCGATTTTCTTGCCAATCTCACGGCCACCGCTCCCAAATTGGCGTCCAATCGTAATCATGATTTTATCCATAAGGCGATCCTTTCAAAAGTCTGTTTCTGTACTTTTTAGTTCAGTATAAAAGAAGCGGTCTCAAAAGTCAAGCGCATGAATTTCATGTGTATCCCAGCAAAAAACTAAGTGGGACAAAGCCCATAAATTTAAGCTGCCACTATCCAACCGATGAGAGAGGTCTTGACAATCTGCCTGTTTCCATTTTATAATTAGTCCCGATATAGACTAATTATAAGGAGATGGCCTATGGATCAACTACATCAGCTCAGCGCTCAATATAATGCCCTGTGGATTGAAACCAACCAGCTCTATGAAACCTGGGCCCGGCAGCGGGGAATGTCCCTTTATGAGTTGCTGGTGATCCTTTCGATTGTCGAGGCTGACGGCACGGTGCTCCAAAAAGACATCTGCCAGCGGTTTGCGATCCCCAAGCAGACCGTCAATGCGATTATCAAAACGCTGACAGACAAGGGATGGCTGGAGCTCAAGGTCTCGGAGCAGGACCGCAGAAGCAGGAAACTTTCTCTGACTCCCGAGGGGAGCGCACAGGCGGCGCAGATCGCCCAGGCGCTTCAGGAGCACGAGGCACAGGTTTGGCTCCGGCTGGGACTGGACCGGGCGGAACAGTTGATTGAGCACACCGCCCTCTATAACCGGCATTTTAGGGAGGTAAGCGGTTGAAATGCACATTCGCAAAGAGTTTTTCCGGTTTGTCATCCCATCCATGCTGGCCTTTGCGTTGTCCGGCATCTACGCGATTGCCGATGGGTTCTTTGTTGGAAATGCGATGGGGGACGACGCCCTGGCCGCAGTCAACATCGCCTATCCGCTGACGGCTTTTCTGCAGGCGGTAGGCACCGGCATCGGCATGGGCGGCGCAATCGAGTACGCCATCAACGCCGGGAATCAAAATGAAAACCGCGGCAGGCAGTACATGGGTATGGCGATCCTCCTGCTGGGCGGCTTCAGCATTCTCTTTACCGCCCTGTTCCTGTTCGCCGGTCCTCAGATCCTGGGTCTGTTCGGCGCGTCCGGCGAGATACTGGAGTACAGCAGCGAGTACCTGCGCTTTGTCAGCTATGGGGCGGTATTCCAGATCGCGGGAACTGGCCTGGTTCCTTTCATCCGCAACATGGGCGGAGCGGTCACGGCCATGGCGGCCATGGTGACAGGCTTTATCACGAACATTGTCCTGGACTACCTGTTCGTATGGGTGCTGCCTTGGGGGATGATGGGGGCTGCCGTCGCAACGGCAATCGGCCAGGCGATGACCTTTCTGGTCTGCCTTGTATTCTTTGTCCTCAAAAAGCACGCGCCTTCATTTCAGTTTGACGGAGAGGGGGGATATCTTGCATCCCGCATTCTGGGAGTGGGCCTTTCTCCCTTTGGCCTGACCTATTCGCCCAATATCACCCTGATCCTGCTCAATAAGAGCGCCGTGATTTTCGGCGGGAATATCGCTGTGACCTGCTATGCGCCGATCAGCTATATTTCTGCTGTGGTCATGCTGCTGATGCAGGGCGTCAGCGACGGGAGTCAGCCGCTCATCAGCCTGGCCTATGGGGAGGGCAAGCATGATACCACAAAAGCGGTGCGCGATCTGGCCTATCGCTTCGCCTTTGGAGTAGCGGCTGTCTGCTCAGTCATCCTTTTCCTGCTGCGGGGCAGCGCGGCCCATCTGTTCGGCGCCTCCGAGCAGGTGACGATGCTTGTGGCACAGATCCTGCCGATCTTCATTATCGGCTTTGTCTTTGTCAGCGTGTCCAGAGTGACCACCGCCTATTTCTATGCGACTGGGAAAAATCTCTGGGCCTATATTCTGATCTATGGGGAGCCGTTGACGCTCTGCATCCTGCTCCTGATCCTCCCAAATGCCATGGGGAGTGTGAATGGAACCTGGGTTTCTGTCCCTTTGTCCCAAATCATTGCCATGCTGCTCAGTTTACTTCTAATCCATAAAAACAGAACGCTGGAACATCAGCTTCCCTCTCATGAGTAAAGTATCACTTGACAATTCTGATAGGTGGATGCTATCATAAAAAACGCTTGACATCGTGGTTGTATGATAACAATTCCAAGGGCTATATATTTTCCTGTTTCTGATTACAAACAGGAAAATATATAGCCTTTTAATTTTAATATGAGGAGGCTGTTTTGCATTGACTAACGCCAAAAATCTAATGGGGACAAAACCGATTTTGCCACTGCTGGTGAGCATGTCGGTGCCGTCTATTCTGTCCATGCTCATCCAATCTCTATACAATGTAGTAGACAGCATATTTGTGGCCTGGCTCAGCAATGATGCACTTACCGCGGTTTCTTTGGCTTATCCCCTGCAAAATCTTGTGTTGGCAGTCGCTGTTGGCTTTGGCGTAGGAATCAACGCCTATATCGCTCGCAACCTGGGGGAAGGGAACCAGCACAGGGTGGATCAAGCCGCTTCCATGGGGGTCATCTTTACCACTATCCATGCTGTTATTTTCATATTGGTTGGGCTTTTCGGCAGTGAGCCATTTTTACATATGTTTACCAATGATCCAGAGATCCTGCAGATGAGTGTCAACTACACCCGCATTGTGATCTGTCTGTCCTTTGGCAGCCTGTATCATATATTTATCGAAAAACTGTTCCAAGCGGTTGGGAACATGGTCGTACCGATGATTTTGCAAGGCGTAGGGGCGATTGTAAACATCATCCTCGACCCGATTCTGATCTTCGGCATGTTCGGACTGCCCGCTATGGGAGTTACCGGCGCTGCTGTTGCTACGGTAACTGGACAGATGACAGCCTGTGGTTTGGCGGTGTTCTGCTTTCTTCGGACCAGAACGGGAATTCGTATTACCCGAAAAGATATGAAGATCGATGCCGGAATCGCCAAAAGAATTTACGCAGTGGGAGTCCCCTCCGGGTTGATGACCGCGATGCCCAGTCTGCTGGTGAGTATCCTGAACGCACTGCTGGTGGGTCTCCACACATTGGCCGTGGCAGCATTTGGATTGTACTTCAAGCTGCAAACCTTTGTGTATATGCCTGGTAATGGTCTGATTCAGGGCATGAGGCCCATTGTGAGTTATAACTACGGAGCGGGCCAAGGAAGGAGACTTCATCTTGTCATCCGATGGAGTCTCGCTTTGACCGCCATCATTATGGCATTGGGCACCCTGATCGCTTGGGGTGTCCCACGGCAGATTATGGGCCTTTTCGATGCGGATGAAGCCATGATAGCTGTCGGGGTGCCTATGCTGCGTATTACAAGCCTGGGATTTTTGGTATCCACCCTGGGGACGGTAATGGCCGGCTGTTTTGAGGCTCTTGGGAAAGGACTGTATTCCTTGAGCATTTCTCTGCTTCGTCAGCTCCTTGTGATCCCACCTCTGGCTATGGTATTTTCTTTGTCCTGGGGGCTGAATGGTGTGTGGGCGGCGTTTCCCGTAGCGGAGGCGCTGGCGGCTCTGGTTGCAGTTTTGTTATACCGTAAAGTCATGCGGCAGACAGATCGGCAACTGCAAAATAGTGAGGTTGATTGTGCTGGGGGGAAATACCCAGGCAGCCGCAATCCCTGACAGTATCATACTGGTACTTGCTGTTCAAAATAAGTTGTTAAAGCCGGCCTGCGGACGGTCGTTTTCACAGGCAGCCATGGCTACTACACAAAAAGTACCGAACTCCGCCTGATGATCAGGGTGGATTCGGTACTTTATAGCGTCATGGCAATATCCGAAATAAATTTGCGGATCACTTCAAGCTGATACTCATTGCACTGTCCCAAAAGTCCGTCAATGTCCTCCCGTACTCGGCCGTTGTCCTGTATTTGATAGTCCAGTACCACGACGCTCTCAATAGGGATCTGGTAAACCTCGCATACCTGGAGCAGTTTGGGCAGGCTGATTGGCTGCTCACCTCGCTCGATCAGCCCCCAGTAATCGCTGTTCTCACCCAAGGGCTCACAGAATTTTTCGCGGGTCAGCCCCTTCAGCTCTCTGATTTTGCGCAGCTTGCGGGCAATCCGCTTTGCCCGTTCATCCACTCTGTATTCCAAGGCGTCAAATCCTTCCCGCGTGTATTTGTTTTATTTTATCGAAAATGTCGGCCTTCATACAGTGTGATAAATATAGTATTACCATTGACTTTTATATATGTTTGTGATTATACTTTCTTTGCAAGAAGTATTTTCCATGTGCGGCGGAATACAAAGGAGTGGAATCATGAGGCGGCTGAATGTCACCCACCCGCAAATCAGCCTGGAGGATTTCATCTATTACTATCACATTGCGCACAAGCGGAAAAATATCCGTGCGCTTAATCAGCTCTGCCATCTGTATCCTGAGCTATCCGTTATGGCGTTTCAAAACGATTCCCTGTCAAAGCGGTATGACCCATCAGAATACGATTACTACCGCTGGCACCCGATTACATTGGGAAGCGCCTATATGACAGAGCGGCGCATCATGGATATGGTGGCTTATCTGTTTTCTCGGGATAGAGCGCCCAAGGGATATAAACACAGACTCCGCACGGCTGCCTTGTCCTACCGGCTGATGTTCAATTATTCCTTGGACCGCTATCAGAAGGACTATGACAGGCAAGAACTGTGGTCGAATTTTTTCTTGCGACTGCCAGATCTCCGACACAAAATTGAGAGGTATCGCATCCACAGTTTGATGGAATTGGAATATCGGGCAGCGGAGTATTTTATGGATACCGATTGAGCCCAAAATAAGAAATAGAAAATCCCCGCAGATTCGGCAAATCTGCAGGGATTTTTCATTTTATTATTGAGAGGTTCTCAAACCTATAGACGCTGTCAGGGACAGTGCGGACGGGGTTGTTTGGTTCTATCTTCTGGCGGAGCTGGCTGATAATATTGATCATCGTCTGGAGT
>JAGZAC010000092.1 GCA_018370615.1 Clostridiales bacterium | reverse complement strand
CCCCGAGCCGCCCTGTGAAGGACTTGCTGCGCAAGTTCCGGTGTGTTGGCTCTGAGCCTCCCCTGTGGTGCAGCTCCGTAGGAGATGCCGGGGTGGTGTCAGCGGAGCTGACGGAGGGGTTGTATAAAAATACAAAAGCCGTATTTACCTAGTAAATACGGCTCTTATTGTTTATTCATTCCCCGCCAAACATTCTTTTTACGCGCAGGCGGTTGATGGCTCTGGCAAGGTTGACCTGCGCCGCCTGGTATTCCTGCATGCTGCGCTTTTGCAAAAGCGCTTCCTTTGCTTCATCTGCAGCGCGCCTCGCCCGGTTTGCGTCAATATCTTCCGGCCGCTCTGCAGTGTCCACCAAAACCAGCACATCGTTGTCCTCGATTTTTACTAGCCCTGCAGAAACGGCGGCAATCTGCTCCGTCCCACCGGGAACACGGTAGGTAAGCACCCCCGGAACAATCGCACTGATGGTGTTGCTGTGGTCTGCAAGAATGCCGTATTGTCCGTCTATCGTAGGTACAATCAAGGATTCACAGGGTCCCTGGTAAAAAACGTTATCTGCCGCTAGAATGTGCACGCTGAACGGTTTCATTGCCGTATCCCACCATCCTTTCCATGGGAATTATTCCTCGCTTTTCAAAAGCTCTGCTTTCTTGACCACGTCTTCAATGGTTCCCACGTTGTAAAAAGCCGCTTCCGGATATATATCCATGTCGCCACTGATAATTGCCTGAAATCCACGGACCGTTTCCGACAGAGGCACATAAACTCCGGCCATTCCCGTAAACTTTTCTGCCACATGGAAGGGCTGTGCAAGAAATCTTTGGATTTTTCTCGCCCGGGTGACAATTTGCTTGTCCTCATCGCTCAATTCATCGATCCCCAAAATGGCGATAATATCCTGCAGCTCGTTGTATTTCTGCAGGATCTCCTGCACCCTGCGGGCAACGGTATAATGCTCCTCTCCCACAACGCTTGCTTCCAGGATTCTCGACGTGGATTCCAGTGGGTCTACAGCGGGATATATCCCTTGCTCGGCGATTTTTCTGCTCAGTACCGTTGTGGCATCCAAATGGGTAAAAGTCGTCGCAGGCGCTGGGTCCGTCAGGTCGTCTGCCGGAACATAAACTGCCTGCACAGAGGTGACAGAACCTTTTTTGGTAGATGTAATCCGTTCCTGGAGAGCGCCCATCTCCCCTGCCAGTGTAGGCTGATAGCCTACGGCTGACGGCATTCTGCCCAGCAGGGTGGAAACCTCGCTTCCCGCCTGTACAAAACGGAAAATGTTGTCGATGAACAGCAGTACGTCCTTGTGCTCCACGTCTCGAAAATACTCCGCCATGGTAAGCCCTGAAAGGGCCACACGCATACGCACCCCGGGAGATTCATTCATCTGTCCGAAAACCAGCGCAGTCTTGTTTGCCACACCGCTTTCCTGCATTTCTGTCCAGAGATCGTTTCCTTCTCGGCTTCGCTCTCCTACGCCAGTAAAGACAGAATAACCGCCGTGTTCCATGGCGACGTTGTGAATCAATTCCTGGATTAGCACGGTTTTTCCTACGCCGGCGCCGCCGAACAAACCGATTTTCCCTCCCTTTGGATAGGGTTCCAGCAGATCGATAACTTTGATTCCTGTTTCCAAAATTTCCGTTACTGGCTGCTGCTCTTCAAAGCTTGGCGCTTTTCTGTGAATCTCCCATCTTTCCGCTTCCGGGGGAATTGGCGCCCCGCCATCGATGGTTTCCCCTAAAACATTAAACATTCTGCCCAGCGTACAGGCGCCTACAGGTACCCGGATACCAGTACCCTCTGCCCGCACTTCCATGCCGATGCAGAGATTTTCACTTCCTGCCAGCATAATACAGCGCACGGTGCCGTTGCCGATGTGCTGTGCAACCTCCATTGTCCGATCTTTGCCGTTTACTGATACCTTCAATGCGTCTCTGATTTTCGGCAGTGTTCCCTGGGGAAACACGCAATCTACGACCGGGCCGGAAACTTCAACGATTTTTCCTGTATTCATGAAACTCCCGCCTCCCTTGTTTGCTTTCTTTTTCGCTTCTGCGCCTTAGCGCCGGAAGATATTTCTGTAATTTCCTGTGTGATCGCCGCCTGCCGCAGCCGGTTGTACTCCACAGACAGCTGCGCTAGAATTTTTTCCGCATTCTGGTTTGCGGAATTCATCGCGGCCATTCTTGCGTTTTGTTCACTGCAAAAGCTGTCCACCAGGGCGCTGTAAATAAAGCCGGAAATGTAGCTTTGGATTACATTGTCCAAAACGGCACCGATAGACGGTGTGAATTCAAACGGAGTCGTTACAGCCTTTTCACTGCTGTTGGATAGGAACTGCTTTCTGTGAAAGGGCAGCAAACGCGTGGACTTTGCTTCTTCATCTATTCCGTTTTTCATATCGGTATAGACTACATAAATTTTTTCCACCTCGCCGCTGTCAAACAGCTCCAACAGAATAGAGCTGATTTCTCTCGCACGATGCAGGGTTGGGTTTTGCGCCGTATATAAGAAGCTGCGTTCCACCGGGATTTTATGCTGGCTGAAATATTGCCTGCCATATTCTCCCACAACAAACAGCTTTGTATCCGGGTGCTGCTCCAGCAGCCTTTCTGCCTCCCGGATGGCATTTTGATTATAAGTGCCGGCAAGGCCCTTGTCCGCCGTTATCACCAGACAGGCAAAGGTTCCATTGAGCGCGGGACTGCCCTCTGCCGGATAAAAGTATCGGCTTTCAACGTTTCCCGCTGTTCGGAAAATACGTTTGATTTCCCCCTGAAGTGAGCGAAAATACGGGTTGGTGCTGTCCAGCTCAGCCTTGGCCTTACGCATTTTTGTGGATGAGATCAAATACATGGCATTTGTGATTTTTTGGGTATCCCGCACACTTTTAATGTGGGCCTTAATTTCCTTTGTGTTAGCCATATATATTTCCCACCTTACTTGGATTTTTGCATTTTGCTGTTTTCCAGATAACGCTTGGCAGTTCGCAGAATTTCCTGCTTGTTTTCCTCGCTGAGAACGCCGGTCCGATCAATTTCTGTGCAGATGTCCGGCAGCTGCTCCTTGATGACGCAGAGCAGCTCCCGACCAGTATCGGAAACCTGTGCCGGAGGAATTTCCTGGAGGACGTGAGAAAGGGCAATGACCAGAAGAATTACCTGTTCATGCTGCCGGTACGGATGGTATTGCTCCTGCTTGAGCAGCTGCATAAGCGTCTGCCCGAACCGCAGCTGATGCTTTGTGGTATCATCCAAATCACTGGAAAACTGTGTGAACACTTCCATTTCCCGGTACTGCGCCAGGTTCAGGCGGATGGTACCTGCTGCCGTTTTCATGGCTTTGGTCTGCGCGGCACCGCCTACACGGGAGACAGAAATCCCCACATTGACGGCTGGCCGCTGTCCTGCAAAGAACAGATCGCTTTCCAGAAAAATCTGACCGTCAGTGATGGAAATAATATTGGTGGGGATATATGCCGACACATCACCGGCCTGCGTCTCTACAATCGGAAGGGCAGTCATGCTCCCGCCGCCCAGTGCATCCGACAGATGCGCCGACCGTTCCAATAGCCGGGAATGGAGATAAAATACATCTCCCGGATAAGCTTCACGGCCTGGGGAGCGCTCCAAAAGAAGGCTCAGTGCTCTGTATGCAATCGCGTGCTTGGACAGGTCGTCGTAGACAATCAAAACGTCCTGTCCCTTATGCATAAAGTATTCCCCAAGCGCACAGCCGGCATAGGGCGCAATATACTGCAGGGGTGCGGGATCACTTGCGCTGGCATTTACAACGATCGTATAGTCCATTGCGTCATGCTGTTGCAGGGTTTCCACCAACTGAGCGACAGAAGAGGCCTTTTGTCCTATGGCTACATAGATACAAATTACGTTTTTCCCTTTCTGATTCAAGATTGTATCCAGTGCAATGGCCGTTTTTCCTGTTTGGCGGTCGCCGATAATCAGCTCACGCTGCCCCCGTCCAATAGGGAACATGGAGTCGATGGCCAAAAGCCCGGTTTCCATCGGCGTATTGACAGGCTGACGGTCAATAATTCCCGGGGCAGGGGACTCAACAGGGTGATAGCCCTCTGCATGGATTTTCCCTTTTCCATCGATGGGTGTGCCCAGCGCATCGATTACACGTCCTACAAAGGCTTCTCCCACCGGGATGCCGGCTACTCTGCCAGTTTTTCGAACGATACTGCCTTCACAGATTTCCCGATCGTCGCCAAACAGAATGCAGCCGATCTCGTTCTGCTTTAAATCCTGTACCATGCCGCGAATTCCAGAAGAGAAAACCAAAATTTCACCGTAAGTGGCGTGCTCCAGTCCGGTGACGGTGGCAATGCCGTCTCCTACCCAAGCTACTGACCCCTTTTCAGCAGGCGCATCCGACGGAACCCAATCTTTTACAGCCTCCTGCATCAAGGAAACCATATCGCCGTCCTGGGACGCCAGGCCGATCAGCAGATTTTTTAGCTGCGCCAGCCGTTCTTCGATTCTCTCGTTATTCATTGTGTGCCTCCCCGTCGGAAGACACGTCGGCTTTCACTGCGGGATTTTCCTCCAGTAATTTGGCAGTTGCCGCAATTGCAAGCTCCGCAATGCTGACCTTAGCTTCTTCCAGGAGCTTTTCTTTTTCGTGCTGCGCTTCAGTAGCGGCCCTGGCTAAGATTTGCTCTTTTTGCTTGTCGGCGTCAGCAACAATGGAAGCGGCCGCCTTTTCCGCTTCTTTCACTGCGGCAGCTTTCTTTTCTCTGATTTCTGCCTCCGCATCCTTCAAGCGGGCTTGATATTCTTCTTCAAATTTTTGTGCCTGCGCGGCTTTTTCTTTTGCTTCTGTATCCAGAGACTGATAATAGGCAGTGCGTTTGTCCATAAAATTTTTTACCGGTTTATACAGCAGAAAATACAATCCGCCGGCCAGAATTACAAAGTTGAACAAATGGAGAAGTATCTGCTGCCAATCGATATTCAGCGGGATATTCATTCCGATTTCCCTCCCTTACAGTACGAATATAATCAGAATGGCAACAATCAGTGCATAAATAATGGCGGTTTCAATAAATACCAGACCGAGCATTAAACTTGTACGAATCTTTCCATCTGCTTCCGGCTGACGTGAAATTCCATCCGCTGCTTTTGCAATGGCAAGTCCCATACCCACTGCGCCGCCGGTGGCTGCCAGACCAACGCAAATGCCCGCTGCAACTGCTTTGCCGGAAGAGTCGTCGGCCGGTGCTTCTGTCTCTGCTGCTGCGTTCGGTGCTTCGTCTGCGTCTGCAGGAGATGCGGCAAAGGCGGTAACGGCACACGTGGCAAAAATCATAACGATAAAAGCAATAGCGAAAAGTCTTTTCATTGTGGTTTTCATAATCTATTCCTCTCTATTTTAGGCATGTGCCTTCTTTTCCTTCATCTTTTCTTTTGTTTTTTCTTTCTTTTTGTGCGGCTCAGATACTTCACCGTAGAACAACGCCGTCAGCATCGTCAAAACATAGGTTTGTATCAATGCATGCAGCAACGTAAATATGATCCCTACTGCTACTGGCAGAATGAAACTTAAGCTGATATAGAAATACACAAGCTCCGTCACCAAAAGTCCGCTGAGCAGCGCGCCAAACAAACGGAAGCTCATGGAGATGGGAAGAGAAAAATCCTTCAGAGTTCTTCCCACGCCCCGCAGTCCGTTGCCGGCAATCCCTCCTGACAGGATAACCAGATAGGACAGACAGCCCAGCGCAATTGCGGCGTTGATGTCTGACAGGGGGGCGGGCAATGTGATGGAAAAGCCCTCTGTTGTGATTCCCTGCAGACCAAACAGTTCAAATATTGTACCTATAAATATATATACGCCTGCTCCGAAGATGTAAGCGCCAAGAAACCCGTTTCTGTGAGGGCTGTTGTTTTTCGCCAGCCCGTCAAAGAAGCCTACAAGCTGTTCAATCAATAGCTGGAATTTTCCCGGTACCATTTTGAATTTGGGAATGACAAATATCCGCAGGCAGGCTGCGAATACCAGCAGCACGCCGGTGACGATCATTGCCGATATCAGTGCCGGATTGACCTCTAACCATCCGAACAGGCTGATTTTGTTGGATTCGTGCAGTACGGCATCGCGCATGACCTCCTGTATGGATTCATGCTTTTCTCCCTGTACTCCGGTGATAAGCGAAAAGACCAGCAGCACAGCCAGAAGAAGGGTCCAGACTGCAAGCGCGATCCCGCGCTTTCCTTTGCTCATTTTTCTTACACTTTCTTTCTCTGCATTTCTAAATTGTGCAGTATTTGTAAAATAAATTCAAAAGCAGCATTTTCACGAAAATCCTTTGTTATATTATGGCTGCAATTTAAGGGGAAAATGTATCGGTGTATTTATGAAGTATTCATGATAATACAGGTAATGACTCCTTGCAAAAATAAACCTGTATAATCATATGGCTTTTATTTGCATTTGTCAAGACCCTGCGGCAGAGTTTATTTTACAAAATTTGACAAGAGATTTATTGGACTTGTTGTATATATTTCAACAACTGAATAATATATTAGGAAAAGAATATTCGTTTTTGGCGGATTATATAAAAGAATATTGTATCTGATTTATAGCAGTAATGCCAAAAAGGACCTGGAAGCTTATTAATAAAACTTCCAGGTCTTTTTGAATTGATTTCAGTAGAATTAAACCTGTATTCTGTCAGCA
>JAGZAC010000091.1 GCA_018370615.1 Clostridiales bacterium | reverse complement strand
GTCCCACAGATTTTGGGGCTGCACCCAATACACAAACCTGTCCGGTTTGTTTAGGGCTGCCGGGAACGCTGCCGGTGCTCAACGGAAAAGTGGTGGATTATGCAGTAAAGGCAGGGCTTGCCACCAACTGCACCATTGCCCGATTTTCCAAGCAGGACCGGAAAAACTATTTTTATCCGGACCTTCCCAAAGCATATCAGATTTCCCAGTATGATCTGCCTTTGTGCGAGCACGGCTGGCTGGATATTGAAACGGCAGATGGGACAAAGCGCATTGGGATTACCAGAATTCATATCGAGGAAGATGCCGGAAAGCTGATGCATGACGATGAAAAGGGGACAATGATCGATTGCAACCGCTGCGGTGTTCCTCTGATAGAAATTGTCAGTGAACCGGATATTCGCAGCGCCGAGGAAGCAAAGGCGTATCTGCAGAAGCTGCGGGCGATTATTTTATATACCGGCGTATCAGATTGTAAGATGAACGAAGGGTCCCTGCGGTGCGATGTCAATCTGTCGGTGCGCAAAAAGGGAACGGAAACATTCGGCACCCGCACAGAACTGAAAAATCTGAACTCCTTTCAGTTTATTGTGAAGGCGATCGAGTACGAATACAGGCGGCAAGTGGAGGCCATAGAGGCCGGAGAAAAGATTGTCCAGGAAACGCGGCGGTTCGATGCAAACACGGGAAAAACCTATTCCATGCGTACCAAGGAAAACGCCAACGACTACCGGTATTTTCCCGATCCGGATTAACCGCCTATCAAATTGACTGAGGAAAAGATTGCATCTCTGCAGGCTGAAATTCCCCGGCTGCCGGATCAGCGCAAACGGGAGTATATGGAAACGTACGGCCTATCCGCCTACGACGGAGAAGTGCTTACGACTGATATGGCCATGGCGGATTATTTTGAAGAGGCTGCGGCGCAGACTCGGTATCCCAAGCTGGTGGCCAATATGCTGCTTTCCGAGGTAATGCGTCTTGCAGGCGGTGAGGAAAGTGTCTGCAAAATTTTGCCCCAGCGTATGGCCGTGCTGGCGGATTTGTCTGGGGATGGAGTCATTAACTCCGCCACCGTAAAGAAGCTGATTAAGGAGCTGTGGGAGGCAGATTTTGACGTAGCCGAAAAGGTGGAGCGGGAAGGACTTGCCCAGGTAAGTGATGAGACAGTTATTCTGCAGTGGGTGCAGGAAGCGATCCGGCAAAATCCAAAATCCGTTGCAGATTATAAAAAGGGAAAGAAAGCTGCTGCGAAAGCGATTGTGGGCAAGGTGATGGCAGCGTCCGGCGGACGGGCCAATCCTATCGTAGTGGATCGCTTGGTGGAAACGCAGCTGAATCAGTGAGCAGTTGATAGAGAAAAGAGGGGGTTCCCTCTTTTCTTTTTTTGGATGTGTAAGTGGATATATTACAACCCCTCCGTCACGGCTGCGCCGTGCCACCTCCCCTTACACAGGGGAGGCTAGAAAAAGAAGTCCCCCCCTTGTGGAATTGTAAAGCAACTCTCGCACAGGGGAGGCTCGAATTAAATAGATCCCTTGTGGGGAATTGTAAAGTAACTCCCGCACAAGGGAGGTCTGAATTAGATAGGCTCCCTTGTTGGGAGGTGCGCAGCACCTCCGGGAGCATCCCGCAAAGCGGGTGAGGGATTGTCCTCTGAACAACCCCTCCGTCACGGCAAAGCCGTGCACCTCCCCTTACACAGGGGAGGCTAAAAAAAGAAGTCCCCTTTGTGGGGAATTGTAAAGCAACTCTTGCACAGGGGGAGGCTTAGATAGGCTCTCTTATGGGGAGGTGCGCAGCACCTCCGGGGGCATCCCGCGAAGCGGGTGAGGGATTGTCCTCTGAACAACCCTTCCGTCACGGCTACGCCGTGCACCTCCCCTTACACAGGGGAGGCTAAAAAAAGAAGTCCCCCTTGTGGGGAATTGTAAAGCAACTCTCGCACAAGGGAGACTAGAAAAAAGAAGGCCCCCTTGTGTAAAGGGGGCTGTCAGCGTGAGCTGACTGGGGGATTGTTTTTCGCTGGAACAAGCTACATACTGTGAATGGAAAGATATGAAAAGAGCTACCGGCAAAGAACATCCGGTGTTGAATGGGCATTGCATTGATATATAATATCCTTGCCACACAAGTGAGCATGCTACACGGTATAAGTATGCCTTTTGCCTTTGGTAAAAACGCATGCTCTATTTTCGCATGCCTATACCGTATGTAGAAAAACTTGTGTGGCAGCAACGGAGCTGTGCGTTTTTCGGTGCGCGGCTTCGGCTGCGCACTTTTTTATTTATTGGGGGTGTGAGAGGGCAGTTGAAAACATAGACTCAGGCAGAATTTAAATTTACAGAAAGAAGGAGAAAACATGGTGGAAAACAAACTCAAACACGAGAAAAACAAATTTGGGAACATTGGAGAAACAATTCAAAAGTATGCAAGCGTTGCATTCCAGGTTGCTGTGATTTTTATCATCATCTGGACGATAATTTCTGTTTTTCAGTTTATGATTATGCGGCTTTGGGAGTCAATTCTTCCTTTACTTGTAACGGGATTTCTATTAATTTGCGCAGCCTGGCTGGCATGGGCACTTATATCTTGTTTCGCGGAGATTTCTATACAGCTGACCAGAATTGCCGACCGCGGAGGAAAAGCTGGATGGAAGGTGCAGTCAGAGGAGGACAGGAAGGCGGAAGAAAAGGAAGAACAAGAGAGAGCGGGAAAAAAGAAAGCAGACAAAGAATACAAGGATTTCGTAGACAACATGATGACAAAACGGTAAAAAAGAAGCTTCATAGAAGCTTCTTTTTTTATTTCCCAACAAAATCCAGCCCCGCCTAATTTGTGCAAAACATGTATATTCTCTTCTGTCTTGGCAATGCTAACGGATGAAATCAATTGAAGGCCGGACAGGTACTGTTTGCCTGTGTATTTCATCGGCCGTATAGAAAGGAAAATAGAGATGAAACGATTTGTAGCGCTGTTTTGTACCCTGGCATTGACAGCTTCCCTTTTTGTTTCCTGTAGTACACGGGAGACCGGGACGGATGATGAAGGCAAAACTGTGTTAAAGGTAGCAGTTTTGGAGTCCGCTTATGGTAAAACCATGTGGGAGGATGTAGCTGCCGCTTATGAGGCAGATCATCCGGATATTACAATCGAACTGACTGCGGAGAAAAATCTGGAGGATGTGATCGGCTCTAAGATGAAATCCGGAGATTATCCAGATGTTGTCCATCTTGCCACAGGAAGAGAAGCGGGACTTACAGAGACGATGATCCGCGAAAACTCTCTGGCGGATATTTCCGATATTTTGGATAAAAAGGTGTTTGGAGAAGATGTATCTGTTGCGGACAAACTGATCGATGGTTTTACAGACACTGCGGCAACAAACCCCTACGATGATGACAAAATGTATATGGCACCTATGTTTTACGGCCCCTGCGGTCTGTTCTACAACGCCGGCCTGTTTACAGAAAAAAACTGGAGTGTGCCCACAACATGGGATGAAATGTGGGAGCTAGGTCAGAAGGCGGAGGAGGAAGGAATTGCACTATTCACCTACCCGACCGCCGGCTATTTTGATTCGCTCATGTTTGCACTGCTCTGTGAGACTGGCGGCGTAGATTTTTACAATGACTGTATGCGGTACGAAGAGGGCATATGGGACAGTGAGGACGCCAGAGAGGCGTTAGATATTGTGGCACGCCTTGCCTCTTACACGGAGCCCACCACGGTGGCAAATGCAAACAATGACAACTATTTGAAGAACCAGCAGCTGATTTTGGACAACAAGGCGCTGTTTATGCCCAACGGCACATGGGTCGTTGGAGAAATGGTAGATGCCCCCAGGGCGGACGGCTTTGAATGGGGATTTATGTCCCTGCCGGCAATGGAAAGCGACGGAGATCGGTATTCCTTCACCTATTTTGAACAGATTTGGGTACCGGAAAATGCGGAGCATAAGGATGAAGCAAAAGATTTTATCGCATATCTGTATTCAGATGAGGCTGTAAAGATTTTTGCCGAGTCGGGTGCCATTCAGCCGGTGCAGGGCGTCAGTGAAATTTTGGAGGGAGACAACAAGCTGTTTTATAGTGTATATGATACTGGTGCGAAGGCCGTTATGGGTGGATTTGCTGCAACAGATCCTGTAGAGGGCGTCAGCATGACGGATACTTTGTTTGGTACTATCAACAGTATTGTATCAGGAGATAAAACGGTGGACGAATGGCAGGAGGCCATTAAGAGCGCCAGCGACAGTCTGCGGGGAGCGCTGAAGTAAAAAATACAAGCAGGACGGCGCCCGTCGCCGTCCTGCTGATTCCGCTAAAGAAAGGATGACGGATTTATGCGAAAACACAAGGGGCGGCGAGGATTTCTCGCTGTGTGTACCATCCCTGCGCTGGTTTTGTTCGGCGTTTTTATGATTTATCCGACCCTGAATATTTTTATCATTTCCATGTATAAGTGGGGCGGTTATTCCCAGAACAGGGAATTTGTAGGACTGGACAACTTTGTCAAGCTATTTTCCGACGCGAAGTTCTGGCAATCCTTTCAAAATACAGTGCTGCTCATTGTGGTAGTGACGATTGTCACCATGGCAATGGCGCTGGTAACGGCAGCTGTGCTTACCAGAGAAAAGCTGCGCTTCAAGGGATTTTTTCGGGTGGTCTTTTATATTCCCAATATATTGTCCGCCGTGGTTATTGCCGCAATCTTTTCTGCCATATACGATCCGAGCAGGGGACTGCTCAACACATTGCTTTCCCTGTTTACCGGCGGCAAGGCGGGACAGGTGCTGTGGCTGGGAGATCAGAAAATTGTCATTTACAGCATTGCCATTGCCATGATCTGGCAGGCAGTGGGGTATTATATGGTCATGTATACGGCATCCATGTCCTCCGTTCCGGAAAGTATGTACGAAGCGGCCTCTCTGGAGGGAGCAGGCAGAGTGCGGCAGTTTTTCTCTATTACCATTCCTCTGATATGGACCAACATCCGCACGACCCTCACCTTTTTCATCATCAGCTCTATCAATATCAGCTTTTTGCTGGTGCGGGCCATGACCAGCGGAGGGCCGGACGGCTCTACGGAGGTGTTTCTCAGCTACATGTACAAGCAGGCGTATACCAATTCCTCTTACGGATACGGTATGGCCATAGGCGTACTTGTTTTTCTGTTTTCCTTTGCCCTGTCCGGGCTCATCAATCTGGTGACCCGCCGGGAGAGTATAGATTTATAGCGATTGCAGCCGGAGGTGTCTATGAACAGAGGAGATAAATTGTACCGGGCATTTATTTATCTGGTACTGATTATTTTTGCGCTGACCATTATTGTCCCTGTAGGGTGGGTATTCCTCGCTTCTCTCAAGGAGAACTCGGAGTTTTACCAAAATCCCTGGTCCCTGCCTGCCGGACTATATTTTCAAAATTTTGCAAGGGCTTGGCAAGAGGCCCACATGGGGGACTATTTTCTCAATTCTGTCATTGTGACAGCGATTGCACTAGCCATTCTTTTGGTAGTGGCCCTTCCGGCAGCCTATGTGCTGGCCAGGTACAAATTCGGCGGACGCCGTCTGATGCGCACGCTTTTTATGGGTGGATTATTTGTCAACGTCAGCTATATTGTGGTGCCCATTTTTTTGATGCTGGTAGATGCGGGAAATCTGGTGGGGTCACCGATTTTTTTGAACAACCGGTTTGTGCTGGCGCTGGTGTATGCTTCCACCGCACTGCCATTTACCATCTACCTTTTGTCCGGCTACTTTCAAACGCTGCCCCGGGAGTATGAGGAGGCGGCTTATGTAGATGGCAGCGGATATATGCAGACCATGATCCGCGTGATGATTCCCATGGCCCGCCCTTCTATTATCACAGTAATTTTATTTAACTTCCTTTCCTTTTGGAACGAATATATCATTGCCATCACGCTTATGACCCAGGACTGGGCGAAAACCCGGCCGGTGGGGCTGATGAATCTGATGAAGGCCCAAAACGCCGCTGCCCAGTATGGGCAGATGTACGCGGGCCTTGTAATCGTAATGCTGCCCACCCTGATTTTGTATATCCTGGTGCAGAAAAAGCTCACCCAGGGCATGAATGTGGGTGGATTGAAAGACTGACGGAGAAAGGAATTTTCCACAGATGAGAAAGCATGGCCGTTTTACCATTCCTACACAAGCAGGTTTTCTGGAGGAAACAAAGGAATTGATCCGCCGTTGGGGTGCGGATGCGATCCGCAACAGCGATGGAACAAACCTCACAGAGGAAACGGAGGCACTGCGTCCGGCGAAGATATATTCCACGTACTTTGTGGCCAGAGGCTACAATGAATTTGCCCGCGCCCATCTGGGGGAACGGCAGCGGATTTTTTTGATGAGCTGCCGGCATACAGCTGTGGAAACACAGCTGTCTTTCCCCATTATGGAGGGATATTTTCATCTCCAGCTGGAGCCGGACTATGACTGGGATCCGGAGCATACCTGGGAGATGCGGGACAGGACCCAGGGAGCGATTGTCCCCCGGGAACTGGTTACCATAGACCGTGCAACGGGAACGGCGGCAATAGAAAAAACAGTACCCGGACATGTGTACACCCTGTCATTTCCGGCATTTATAAACTGGGATCCCACCCAGATGTACAATTATATCACCAATAACTGGCAGGACCGAGAACGGGACATTCCCTTTGACGCCCATGGGCAGTTGTCCTGG
>JAGZAC010000090.1 GCA_018370615.1 Clostridiales bacterium | reverse complement strand
GTTTGGGGACATTTATATGGCGGGGAATTTCCCCGCCGTAGACATCATCCCCATTGACCCAAGCGGAGAGGAAAGCAAGGTTACCTATGAAACCTTAGGGGAGGTTGTGTTTTTGGAGCTGGACAATGGGAAAGAAGAAATCCTTTCAGGCGGGGAAGTCGCATGAGCGGTTCAAAATTTATTTCAGACGGCAGAGGGAGTAAGGCTTCCCACTTGATTACCGCGCTGGGAAGAGCGCTGGAAAGTTTTACTTTAGAACCCCAGGGAATGTTCGGGCGCAGAGCGGAAATTCAATGCGGCAATTTGACGTTGGATTCTGAGCAATTTGATTTTGAATTTGAGGTTCCTTTTGACGATGATACAGAAGCAAACGAATGCACCATCACCATTTACAATCTTACCAAAAATACAATAGATGTATTTCGGTACAACAGCAAGATTACGATTACAGCCGGGTACAAAGGAGACACAGGGGTTGTTTTCAGCGGGTATATCAGCAAGGTGACGACGAAAAAGGAAGGGACAGACAAGGTGACGACCATTTATGCACTGGACGATATGGATCTGCAGGAACGTGACATAGTAGATGTAACCTATGCGGCGGGTACAACCGCGAGCTATATTTTACGGGACCTAATTTCCCGCATATCTCTGCCGCTTGCTGTTTTCTCGGTTCGCAGAGATTGGACATACAAGGATGAAACCAAAGTGGACGGCGGACTGATGGAGAATATAAGGCAGTATGCCGAGGTATGTGGGATTTCCGTTTATATCAACAAGGGAAAGATATATGCGCGGCACATTTCAGAGGGGGACAATATCTATTTTACAGTAAGTGAGAGCAGTGGCCTGATAGAAAGTCCGGAAGAGTTTGAGGAAGAAGTGACAGCGGAAGATTATAAAGACGTAATCAGAGGCTACAAATGCAAAATGCTGCTGCAGCATCGTATGAATACGGCGGCAGTCATAGATCTGGAAAGTGTGAATGTATCGGGCCGCTTTCGTGTACGGTCAGGAAAGCACATTTTTTCACCGGATGCGTGTACAACGGAGGTTGAGGTCATATAATGGGAAGCTATCAGGTTATAGAAAACATAATAGAAGAAAGGCTTTTAAGGATGCATACCTGCTATATTGGGCGTATCCTTGCATTAGATGGAGCATATGCAAATATACAGCCGCTGCAAATGATTAAGCAGTATGGGAAGGATGCTGTCACTTGTTCTGTTATTCCAAGCGTACCCATTATAGAAAGTGCGAGATATAAATTATATGAGAAAACTATAACCGTTCTGACGCCTGGGCAGAAAGGCTGCTTTGGAAGTCTCGATACCGATGTCACGGTGAAGGGCGAAGCGGTGGCAGAGGGCGAGGAAATGGAAAGTACCGGGAAAATTCTTGCAGAAATCCCGGTGACTTGCAGCTGCAAGGAGGAAACAATCACAATTTATGAAAAGGTTCCGCTGCAAGCGGGGGACTTGGTGGTTTGCGTATGTGGTGAGCGGGATATTACGGAGTCTAAAAACGGGAATATTGCTCAGCCTGCTTTGGTGCATCATTCCATGTCAGACAGCATTGTGGTAGGGGTGTTGTGATGGAAAAAGGGTTTTTACTGGACGAGTTTGGGGATGTAGTGATTCAAAACGGCGAAATTCAGATGGTAAGCGGGGATGCGCTCATGCGGCAGACGCTGAAAAGTGTTTTATCTACCAACAAGGGAGAATGGTTCTTAAACGAGGAGGAGGGCATACAATTTCGGAGCATTTTTGTAAAGAATCCCCTTGAGGAAGAAATCAAAAATGAAATTTTCGGCGGGCTGCTGCAAATAGACGACACATTCATTATGGATTCTTTTGATATGGATTTGCATGCTGACACAAGGCTGCTGACCGTTCATTTTACAGCGTCGAATGCAGACGGTCATACGATACAGGGCGATAATTCTTGGGAAATGTGAGGTGATAGCATTGCCGCTATTGGATACGGGCTATATTCGTCCGACATATGAGGAGATACTGGCAGAAAAAATACAAAGGACAAAAGAGATTTTCGGGGAAAACATCAGCACGGATGAAAAAACACCTCTTGGGAAATTTCTGCGAATAAATGCTTACGATCAGGCGCAGGAATATGAGGATATAGAAGCGGTATATTTTGCACGGTTTCCGAACACGGCAACGGGAGAGAGTTTGGACAGGCTATGCGTATTTGGAGGCATTTCCCGCAATCCTGCAACGGAGGCGCAGCATACGATTCAAGTTTATGGGGATACCGGATATGAAATCGGCATCGGTATGCTCGTTGTGGGAGATGACCTTGGGCACACGTTTTACAACATCAACAACTACACGATTCCAGAGGCGGGCTCTGTGACAGTAACGGTGGAGTGCACGCAGGCTGGAACAGCGGGCAATGTATCCGTCATAACCAAAATCATAAATCCAATTGCCGAAATCAGCAAAATTGAATATATAGGACTATCGGTCCTTGGAACAGAGCCGGAAACGGACCAGAGTCTCAGAAACAGGTTGAATTTATCCATTAAAGGGCAAGGCGCCTGTACGCCGGATGCCATTGTAGGCGCTGTTTCACGTATTACCGATGTGATAAGCGCAGGGATTATCATAAACGATACAGATACAACCGATTCTGCTGGCAGACCGCCGCACAGTTTTGAGGTATATGTATATGGTGGAAACGAACATGAAAATGAAATTGCAAGAGCAATTTATGAGAAGAAGCCGGTGGGAATCAAAGCAGTAACTACTGCTGCGGGAGAGGCGGCAATTACGGAAACTGTTTACGATGCTGGCGGAAGGGAACACACAATTAGCTTCTCCAAAGTAGCGGAAATCGGCATAAAGATTCAGTTTGATATTTATGTAAGCACGGATTTTACAACAGACAGTGACAAAGGAATCAACGAAATCAAGGCTCGTCTTGCAAATTATGTAAATGGATTGGGTGTAGGAAGCACCGTAATTCTATCTGCAATGTATGGCATCATCTATGAGACGGCAGGCGTTGTGAATGTACGCAATTTACGTATTGGAAAAACGACAGGGGATTTTGGGGCATTGGATATAGAGTGCGGGGAAAACGAATGCCCGGTATGCGAAGGCGCAAATATAAGCATTACTGTAAATACAGTAGGTGGTTCATGATGTTTAAGGATACATATGTTGAAAATTTGCCGGATGCCTACCGAAAGCAAAAGTCAGGGAATAACTATAAGATTCTAAGTATTGAACAAGAGACGCAGGAAAAGAGCAAAGAGGATATAAACAGTATATTTCAGTCTTTGGATATTGACGAGGCGGTAGGGACCACGTTGGATTTATATGGGAAGATGTACAATGTGGCTCGCGGGAATCTGGATGATATACAATACAGAATTTTAATTAAGACGCGCATAAACCAAAATATGATAGATGGTTCCTATGAAAGTATTTTGCATTCGGTATGTCGTATTTTTAACTGCAGGCCCGATGAATTTTACATGGAGGATTCTACGTCTCCATGTGCGGTAAAAATTACAAATATTCCATTTCGGGTAATCAATTATATCGGGCTTGACAGTGAGGAAACAATTGATTTGATAAAAACGCTGATTCCGGCTGGAATCCATGTGGAAGCGGCGAACTTTGAGGGAACCTTTGAATTTTCTGAAATAGAATCAGACTATGATGAAAATGCCGGTTTTTGTGATGTGGAAGGGGGAAGCATTGGCGGTTACTTTGGAATTTTGTATGGACAAAACACAGAAGCTATTTAGGTGTTCAAGGAGGATTAAATATGAATTTCGATCATGAACTGTTTACCTGGCAGAATGAGGGCACAGCACCCAGTGAAAATCTCAAAACAAATGGATTTGCAGGCGGTTATAAACCGCCTGCAAGTGTTTTTAACTATTTTTGGTCGAAGGTAACCAAAGCAATTACGGAATTGCAGACCAAGCTTTCCGGCGTCGATGCTGCAAAAGTGGACAAGGTATCGGGGAAAGGGCTTTCTACAAACGACTATACGACTGCGGAGAAAACAAAGCTTGCAGGGATTTCGGAAAGCGCAGACAGCGTAGCCTTTGCTCCGACAAAAACTACCGGAGAAGAAATTGGAACGATTACTATAAACGGGGTAGATACGTCATTATATGGATCTCCTGATACGCACTATGAGAGCAACACAGTTGTTGCAAACACCGCAACATCACAGGCGGACACAGCAGCCACAAACGGAAATGTGTATCTGAACCATGTAGAAAATTCTACGGTAAAGTCATCCCATAAACTTACCGGTTCCGGAGCAACGACAGTTACCTCTGACAGCAGCGGAAATATAGTAATTGATTCAACAAATACGACGTATGAGGTAGCTACGACCAGCGCTGCGGGTTTGATGAGCGCGGCGGACAAGGCAAAAGTAGATGGAATCGCAACAAATGTTAAAAACGGTTCGAACCCAGGCTCTTTACAAACTGTCTTGGGGTGTACGGCCAGTGGGTCGGGCGCGGTTGCCTTTGGGCAGTCCTCATCGGCATCCGGGGCTTTTTCATTTGCTTTCGGCTCATTTGCGGAGGCGGCTGGAACGGATTGTTTTAGTACGGGGAATAATGTTACTGCTTCCGGGAGAGCGCAAGCGGTAGTTGGAAAGTATAATCAGTTGTATGATGGACCTACTGGCACCAACGATACTACAGGCACACAGTTTATCGTAGGTGTTGGGACGGGCACTTCTGCAAGAGCAAATGCATTCCGCGTAACGACTGACGGTTATTGCAGAGGGCAAAACGCATTTTCCGGTTCCGGCGCAGACTATGCCGAGTATTTTGAGTGGTTGGATGGAAATCCCGAAGATGAGGATCGGCGCGGATATTTTGTCACGCTGGAAGGGGAAAAAATACGCAAGGCAACCGCTGCAGACACATACATTTTAGGCGTGATTTCCGCTACACCGGCGATGATCGGCAACACATACAGCGATATGTGGCGGGGCATGTACATGACGGACATATTCGGAGAACGTCTGACGGAGACGGTGGAGGTCACTGCGGCGACGGACCCGGATACAGGAGAAGTCATTCCTGCACACACAGAGACGAGATTTATTCTTAATCCGGAGTATGACCCAGAGCAGCCATATGAAGGGCGAAACGATCGCGCAGAATGGGCTGCTGTTGGAATTGTCGGACAGCTTGTGGTTATTGACGATGGAACGTGTGAGACAAATGGATATTGCACCGTTGCGGACGGCGGCACAGCAACAAAATCGGAAGAAAAGACAGCCTATCGGGTTATGGAAAGACTGGATGCAACGCATATCAGAATATTCATAAAATAAAGAGGACAGGTGCTGACCGGTTGAGGTGATAAGATGGGACAGCAAAGGAAGGAGCAAGAATAAAAATGGTAGAGGCATTCATAGCGGCGGGGGCGGCGGTGATCGTGGGCGGGCTGTCACTGATCGGTGTGATCATAACGAACAGCCGGTCGAACAGCAAAATGCAAAGTGAGATGAAGACCGTACAGGCAGTTATGGAGGAGCGGATAGAAGAATTGACGCGGGAGGTGCGGATCCACAACGACTTTGCGCGGCGGATACCGGTGATAGAGGAACAGATGAAGGTGGTGAATCACCGGGTGTCGGACTTGGAGGAGTATCACAAAGGAAAATAAACATACATAAGGAGAGAAGAAATGGAAATAGGGAACATGGCAAATGTGGCGGCGATCACAGTGATCTGTTATCTTGCGGCGCTGGGGGTGAAGGCGACGAAGCTGGACAACAAGTTTATTCCGATCATCTGCGGGGTACTGGGAGGAATCCTGGGGGTTGTGGGAATGTTTGTAATCCCGGAGTATCCGGCAGGAGATATACTCAATGCAGCAGCTGTAGGAATTGTTTCCGGATTTGCGGCAACTGGTATTCATCAGGTATACAAGCAGATGACGAAGAAGACAGAAAGCGAGGGAGAGCAGAATGGAGAATAAGCTTGCGGTAATAGCATCCGAGGAAGAAATGACGGAAGAGATGGAAAGGGAACTGACAAATGGGAAAGGAGAGGAAGAATGAGCAACAGCAGTCTTGTGAATTACACGAAGATCTCACCCAACAGCAACAACCCCCGGAGCAGCGGGATCAGGAAAATCACGATCCACCACTGTGCGGGGAATGTGGGCGTGGAGAGCTTGGGAAGTATCTTTGCGTCGGCATCCAGGCAGGCCAGTGCAAACTACGGGATCGGAAGTGACGGGCGTGTGGGGATGTATGTAGAGGAGAAGAACCGTGCGTGGACCAGCAGCAATGCGGACAACGACCAGCAGGCGGTGACGATCGAGGTGGCAAACGACGGAGGGGCGCCGGAGTGGCATGTGAGCGATACGGCGCTGGCAAAGCTGATTGAGCTGTGTGTGGACATCTGTCAGCGCAACGGAATTGCGTCTTTGAACTATACAGGAGATGCAAGCGGGAACCTGACGCGGCATAACATGTTTGCGGCGACCGCGTGCCCGGGACCGTATCTGCAGGAAAAGTTCCCGTATATAGCGCAGGAGGTAAACCGGCGGCTGGGAGAGACGGATACGCCAGGCTCTGGGGGGAGTGAAGCGTCCTATTATGCTCTGTCGGGGACAGACATTGGCAGAGGGACAGATATGTTGGTGCGGTATACAAAGGGACGCACCGGAACGAATATGTACGGTTTTGAGGTGGCCATTGACAGAAACGCCATCGCGGTATCGGATCCTATCTACGGGGAGGGGAACATG
>JAGZAC010000089.1 GCA_018370615.1 Clostridiales bacterium | reverse complement strand
CCCGCCTGCTGGCAGAGGCGCTTTCGCCGCTGCTCGGGGTTCCCATTCTGGAGGTTCTGCGGCGCAGAACGCCGCGCCAGCAGAAATTCCTTTCCGCAGCCGGCCGCTGGGAAAATGCGAAAACCGGTTATGCACTCCGCCGCGGGGCGGGCGCGGGCGGTAAAATTCTGCTGATTGATGATCTCACTACCACCGGCGCCACTTTGAGTGCCTGCGCATCGCTGCTCAAAGAAGCCGGCGCGGAATCTGTTTTTTGTGCTACTTTTGCGATAACGCCAAAAAAGAGTTGAATTTTCTGGAAAATTTCGATATAATAAAAATAAGACATTTTACGTTTAAAACAAAGTTTGGAGGATCAATATGTTGGGACATGATATTGGCATCGATTTGGGAACCGCCACCATTCTGGTCTATATCAAGGGGAAGGGAATTGTTCTCAAAGAGCCAAGCGTCGTCGCGATTGACCGTAAGCATAATAAGGTTCTGGCGGTTGGCGAGGAGGCCCGCCGGATGGTGGGAAGAACGCCGGGCAGTATCGTGGCCGTCCGGCCGCTGCAGGACGGGGTGATCTCTGATTACGAGGTGACCGAAAAGATGATCAAGTATTTTGTGGGAAAAGCCTCCAAAAATTCCTATTTTAAACCCCGCGTGATTATCTGTGTTCCTTCCGGTGTTACCGAAGTGGAAGAAATGGCGGTGGAGGAAGCGGCGAAGGCGCTTGGCTTCAAAGAAACCAGATGGATTCAGGCAGGCGGCGTGATTACGACGCATGGCGGCCCGGCGGCGTTTGGCTTGGCAGGGTTTACGAGGAAATAAGCCGAAATCGGGCAATAAAAGTAAAAAAAGTATGAGGAGGATTTGAAAAAATCCCTGGCTGAGAAATATATTCGGTTTCATTACACAGACGCAGCTGCCGCTTATATTGCAAAGCAGTCCTTTTCGGTGAAGTACGGCGCCCGGAATATGCGCCGGTATATTCAAACGGCTGTAGAGGATCAGGTGGCCGGGAAAATTGTGTCTCTGCGGGGACAGCTTTCCGCTATCAGTGTAGATGTGAGCGTAGACCAGGACAGCCTTACTGTCACGGCCATTTAACGGGAAATGAAAATTTGGAGCATATATGAAACAGGATAGAAATTGGCATCACCTGACGGTCGACGAGCTTTCTTCTGTTTTCAAAACAGACAGTGTGACAGGACTTACAGAGCGGGAAGCTGCCAGGCGGCTGCGCAGAGGAACCAATAAAATATGGTCCGTGCGGAGCGTATCCATGAAACGATACGCCGGCAGATCCCTGGCGGATTTTTCCACAGTGCTTCTTGTGATTACGGCGCTCCTTGCGGCGGTTTTCGGTAATACGGCCGAAGCCGCCGCTGTTTGCGTTATGCTGGCGGCGGTACGCTGTGCCCGCATCATAGCCTATGTATGTGCCCAGCGTGTGTTTGAAAAAAATGCCGCTTTCTCACTGCCGCGGGCAAGAGTCGTACGTGCCGGTACAGTGAAAACAATACCGGCAGACGGCGTGGTACCGGGAGACGTTATTGTGCTGGATACGGGAGATACTGTTCCCTGTGATGTACGGCTTACGGCTGCGGACAATGTGCTGGTGTCTGAGGGACAACTTACAGAAAACGAAGGCGTTGTGGCAAAAAACGCCCAGGATATACCAAGGGAACAGGATACGCCAATCTCCATGCGGACCAATATGCTGTATGCCTCGTCGGCAGTTGTCAGCGGCTTTTGTATGGGTATGGCGGTGGCTACCGGGGAGCATACTCTGGTGTATGCTAGAGAGGGGCAGATTGAGCTATCTAGCGGTGAAGACTTACCTGTTCTCGGAAAGCTGTCCGATTTGGGCCGCCAGTGTAGCCTGGGTCTGATTTTAATTGCTTTGGTGATTTGTCTTGTGGGTACTGTGATTGGGAAGCTGGATCTTTTTACCGTTTTTCTGCCTTCTATTGCTATGGCTGCGGCATGCCTCAACGAGTACATAGGCGCGGCAGGCGCTGTGGCGTGGGCGGTTGCCTTGCGCCAAAGGAAAAAAAGTGATGCCGTTTTTCGAGATGCTGCCGCCGCGGAACGGACGGCAGATGTGCAGGTTATGTATCTGCGTTCTTCTGCTGCCTTAAAAAGTGGGAAGATTTCTTTTCACGCCTTTTACGAGGGGGAGAAATATCAGACTGTTTCAGAGAAAACTGTCGAGATGCCCAGCCGTCTGCTGTATCTGGCTTACTGTACTACGGGAATGTCTCCCGACGGGGCACTGGCTGCCGGACAGATAGGGGAACAGAATGGACTGGACGGTGTTCTTCCTTATTCCGTGGTGCGCTCTCTTTGGGAAGAACAAAAGATAGAAAATCTTCCGGTAGCGGATCGCTTTATGGTAGTACAGCATATGTCTGCCGGTCAGGCGGAGTCGGGAGGGATGGACTGTTCTCTCCTGGTGAGGGATGTAGCATATTATTTTGCTTGCCTGGGTCGGGTAGAGGAGATTCTGGCGCAGTGTACCACTCAGCGAATGGGAGAAGAAACAAAGCCGCTTTCCCAGGGGGATCGGGAAAAAATATTGTCCCTTGCATCTTCTCTGACCGCGCAGGGCGTATCTGTAGCTGCGGTGGGCTTTCGGACATCTCACTATAACAGTCTGCGGCGAATATCTGTGCTTCAGTCCAATTTGTGTTTTGAAGGGTTTATTGCTGTATCTCAGAAGCCTACGCCGGAAACGCTTGCAGATTTACAGGCGTTTCGGAGGGAAGGGGGACGGGTAGTCCTGTTTTCAAACGGTTCCAGTGAAGACCGCAGCTTTGCCCAGGCGGAAGGAATACTGGAACAAAATGACATTTATATGACCCGGCAGGAAAGCGCGGCCGCGCATACTCTTCCGCTGGAACCGGGACGACTTGTGATGGTCAGTACCTCCGGCGGAATAGACGGAATTCGAGAGAGAGTGCGGTTTGTGCGCATGAGTCAGGAGAGCGGCCTTTGCCGGGCATATTTTGGCTGGGGCGTGGAGGACATGTGGACCATGCAGCAGACGGACGTGGCCTTTGCCGCCCCTGTGCCGGGCAAATACGGTGCGGATATTTCGCAAACGCTCCGTGTCACCGCCCACGGAATGATTGGCGCGGGAGAAAGTGGATTTGGACCGGTGATGCGTACAATTATGCGCTGCCGAAGTGCCGTACGCAACATTTACAATATTCTTTCTTATTTGATTGTATCGCATATGACGCGGATTGTTCTGCTCCTCATTTGCGCCGCTGCTGGATTGCCGCTTCTTTCTGCATCTCAGGTGGTGTTTTGGGGGATGCTGCTGGATTTTTCCGTAGCAGCTGCGGCCGCGCTCATTCCTGAGGGAAAGTATGTGTCTCCCCCTGTTCATGAGGAAGAAAAACCATCAGATGCTGCCGCACAGGAAAACGCACTTTCGAGGCGTAGGAAAAGCTTTGGCTTTCTGCAGGGAGAAGGGGCAGGTACGCTTATGCTTGCACTGTACGGAACACTTCTGGCAGTACTGGCTGTGGCCTCTCCTTATCTGGGACGAACATTGATTGACTTGCTTGGCCCCTCCTGCAGCTTGAGTGCCGGGAACCAGCAGAGCTGTATGTTTTTGTCCTGTATTTGCGCTATGCCGTTTATTGCTGCGGAATTTTGCGGTGGTGGACTCTTTCAAAGACATGGTGTATATGGCCGCTTTTTCTGGCTCCCCTTTGTAGCTACCATTATTGGTATTCTTTGGACCATTGCTTCCGGTGGACTGACAGATGGAGGCACAGCAGCCTTGGATACGCAGGCGCCGGGATGGCTGTTGTTCGTCTTTGCCTTGCTGCCGGTGCTTATATCTGTTGCGGTGCTGTCTGGCGTGCGTGCAGTGATGCATCGACAAAAATCTGCGAAATGTAAATAATTATGTAATGCACGCAAAGGTGTTGTATTCTACGCTGTTTTGTTATAAAATAAATATGATAGCCGTATGGCTTCCATATAGAAAGATCGGAGCTTGATAAATTATGGATGAACAAAATACATGTACCCATGACTGTTCCAGCTGTGGCGCGGACTGCGCTTCCCGGAACAGCGGGGAAATTCAAAAAGAACCGCTGAATCCTGCTTCTTCTGTTCGGCACGTAATTGGCGTCGTGTCGGGAAAAGGCGGCGTCGGCAAGTCTATGGTGACCTCTATGCTGGCGACGGAAATGCGCCGGCGTTCCTGGGGGGTTGCCGTATTGGATGCGGATATTACCGGCCCTTCTGTACCCAAAGCCTTCGGTGTGTCCGGTGGGGTAGAGGTGCGTGGGGAGACTATGCTTCCCGCCTACACCAAAACGGGTATTCAGCTGATGAGCGTCAATCTGCTTCTGGAGGACGCCGGCAGCCCTGTCGTTTGGCGGGGCCCTGTTATCGCCGGTGCCGTGAAGCAGTTTTGGACGGACGTAATTTGGACAGACGTAGACTATATGTTTGTGGACATGCCTCCCGGAACGGGAGACGTTCCTCTTACCGTATTCCAGTCCCTGCCGCTGGATGGGATTATCATTGTGACCACCCCTCAGGAGCTGGTCTCCATGATTGTAGAAAAAGCGGTCAACATGGCAAAGCTGATGAACATTCCCATCCTTGGAATGGTGGAGAATATGTCCTATGCAGTATGTCCGGACTGCGGAAAGAAGATTCCCTTGTTCGGTGAGAGCCGCGCGGAGGAGGTTGCAAAGGAGTACGGCGTTCCTCTTCTGGCAAAGGTTCCTTTGGACGGAAAGCTTTCTGCGTTGATGGACAAAGGCGTGATTGAGCTTATGGAAAATGATTATATTACACCTGCGGCAGATGCTGTAGAAGGGTTGTGAAATATTCCGGTATTTGCAAGATACAATGAGTAATAGGAACATGATGAGAGAACAAAATCGGCAGGAAAGCGTTGACCTTGCTTTCCTGCCGAAACCTAAAAAAAGACCGGAGCGGCGGGAAAAGCAACTGGATTTAACCGGGCTGCGCAAAAAGAAGGATACCGTAGCAGAGCGAAAAAAACGCAGGCGGTTTTATATCGGCATCGGCATTCCTGTGGGGCTGATTTTGGTGCTTACTGTATGCTACGTTGTGTTTGTTTATTCTTCCAATCCCTTTATTGCTCACTGGCGGGCCATCTGGATTGAAACAGCGATGACTACCGGCCGGCATCACTGGCTGGCGGAGAGCTTCTTCCCCCAGGATATTATTGACGAGGTTATGGCGAACCTTGCAACTGATGATGATGTATTGGGTGGAGGAGACAGCTTGTCCACAGGAGAAGTAGAAGAAAAACCTGCTACAGAGCCGGTGGAGACGGATATTCTGGATCAGAAAAATCTTGTGGTGGGCGGCAAAGATTATGCCGGCAACACTGTGCTGATCAACGATATTGAGCAGGGCCTGGTGGTATCGGAAATTGTCGGTTCAGGATACCGGGGAAAAATTATGCTGGTGGACGATCCCTCACGGGTATATCTTGGATCCACCACATACAAAAACCAAACGGGCATGCGAATTTTAGACATGATGGAGCATTACGGCGCCATTGCCGGAATCAATGCAAGTGGGTTTCAAGACCCTGGCGGGGAAGGAAACGGCGGGGTTGTCACAGGTATGAGCTGCTCTCAGGGAGAGTACTGGGGCGAGTTTGTGACCTATTACGGCAGCATTGTTTTGACCACTGACAACAAGCTGGTGGTAGGCAATATTTCCCTATGGGATACATATACCAACATTCGAGATGGAATCCAGTTTAGCCCCGTGCTGATTGCGGACGGTGTAAAACAGGTATCCGGTTCTGCTGGATACGGCCTGCAGCCGCGTACTGCGATCGGACAGCGGGAGGACGGGGTTATCGCACTGCTGGTGATCGATGGGAGGGATGTTTCCCATTCTATCGGATGCACGGTGGGAGATATGGCAGATATTCTTATGTCATATAATATAATCAATGCATCCAGCTGCGACGGCGGCGCCTCCAGCGTGCTGGCTTACAACGGAGAAGTAATTACGAAAAACTGTTCTGCAAATCCGTCTCTGGGACGCATTTTGCCCAACGCTTTTTTGGTTGCTCCCAAGGATAATGTAAAATGAGATGCTGCGGGCATCTCATTTTCTCTACATATTGGAAAGATTTATCTCATATAAGACATAGTGGATGTATTGTAAGAATTAAGCACGAAAAAAATCCATAAAATTGCTGGAAACTATGGAAATTCATCATATTTTATTGTATAATACTATGGATAACATACTTGTTCAGGAGGACAGGAATATCTATGAAAAAGAAACTGACGTCAGTAGAGTTTACTGACAATCCGCAATTGCGCGCTCAGCTTGATGAGGTGATTGAGCAGCACAAGGGTGAGGGCGGCGCTTTGATGCCCATTATGCAAAAGGCGCAGGAAATTTACGGGTACCTGCCCCTGGAAGTGCAGGAAATCATCGCCGACGAGCTTCATGTGCCAGTGGAGGAAGTGTACGGCGTAGCCACTTTCTACGCGCAGTTTTCTCTAAACCCCAAGGGCAAGTATAAGGTGTCGGTATGTCTGGGCACCGCTTGCTATGTCAAAGGTTCCGGTAAATTGATGGAAAAATTACAGGAAACACTGGGTGTCGGCGTCGGTGAGACCACCGAAGACGGCCTGTTCACCGTAGAAGGCTGCCGCTGCGTCGGCGCTTGCGGCTTGGCTCCTGTTATGACCATCAATGACAAAGTTTACGGTCACTTGACAGTAGACGATATCCCAAGATTGGTCAATGAATACAGAGAATTGGCTAAGGCAGAAGAAAACTAGG
>JAGZAC010000088.1 GCA_018370615.1 Clostridiales bacterium | reverse complement strand
CGCCGGTCAGCAGCAGGGCGGAGCTGAGGGAGGAGAGCAGCCCTGTCTGCGTTCCCACAAAGAAAATGGTGATGAGTGTGATCAGAGTGGGGAATACGCCACCAGCCCAAGGGCAAGGTTGCACCGGATTTTGCGTCTTTGTACGCTATCGACGAGTGGATTGTTGACAGGTTCCTACTCGCCGTCCAAAAAAATATGGAGGTCTTTTCCGTCCCAGACGATTTTCTGAACCAACAACCGGATTAGGGTTCGCTTTTCATGAATGGACAGGTTGGCAAAATTGTTTTTTAAGCTGGATAAGGCCGCGGCCAGCAGTTCCACCTGTATTGCTTTGTCGGCCAGCCTCTCCGCATGGCTTTGCAGCCGTTCGCGCTCTTGCGCCAAGCTGGAGAGTTCCTTGTCCAGTTCACCGATTCGGATATTGACACGCTGGATAAAGGCGGGGCTGAGATCTCGCTGCGACAGGGTACGCACCAGATTATCCATTTCCTCGTTGCATTTGCTCATTCGTGCCTCCATGCTTTCCAGCGGGCTTTCCTGTTTTTGTCCCTGTAGGTCATGCTTTAGCTTTTCTAATAGTTTGTAAATACTAGAGCTTTCATCGGTGTACTTCATTAGATAGTCGCATACCATGTCGTCCGCTTGCTGACCGCCAATATTCTGGCAATCGCACAATTCTGTTCCGCCCCGAAGTTTGCTGCTGCACACATAGTCAAACAGTCCCGGTGTCGCCCCCTTACCGGATCGAGCTTTGGCGAACAGTCGGCTCCCGCATTTTTCGCAGTAAATCAAGCCGGACAGCAGCGAATAATCGTTGTGCATTTTCGCAGGCTTTTTCCCTGTGGGAATGTTGTCCTGGATAATATGCTGAACAGCTACCCACTTTTTGCCGGATACACGCCCTTTATGTTTGCCAATGGCGATAATCCATTTATCCATGGACTGACGCGGGGCGTGTTTCTTTTTATAGTCCCGCTTGTTGTAAGCCAGAAGGCCGTATTTCTCCGAACAATCCTTTTCCTCAAAGCAAACATCGGAATTTTGGGCGGTGAAGTATTTCAAAGCATCCTTGTCGGCCACACAGTATACAGGATTTTGCAGAATTTCCTTGATGCCGGGCAGAGAATAATATTTGCCGCTGCGGGACTTGATCCCCTGTTTGATCAGATATTTACTTACGCCGGAAACGCTGCGGAGTTCCAAAAATTTTTCAAATATCATATCCACGGCGCGAAGCTCATCCGGATTGTCTTTCAGCTTACAGGAGGTTTTCACTTTTCCGTCAATGATGATTTCCTGTTGCTTCTCGGAGGTATATCCGGTGGGTGTCGTCCCGCCGAGCCATCGTCCTGTGCGGGCCAGCATGAGCATATTGTCCCGCACACGCTCCGCTATGGTTTCCCGCTCTAGCTGGGCGAAAACCGATGCAATATACATCATCGCCTTGCCCATAGGCTTGGAGGTGTCGAATTCCTCTTTAATGCAAATGAAAGAAATGCTGCGGTCGTTCAAATCTTCGATCAAAGAGGAAAAGTCGCTGACGTTACGGCTGATCCGGTCGAGCCGGTAGCAAACCACAAAGTCGGGCTTTTTCAGCTTAATGTCTCGCAGCATCTGCTGAAACTGAGGTCTGTCTGTGTTTTTGGCCGAAAAGCCTTCATCCTCATACACCGTGATGTCGGCATCGGAAACATCAGAAAACTTGCTGTGAATGTACTGCTTACACATTTCGATCTGGTTTTCGATGCTCTCCCCTTTGCCTGTGTAGACCGACTTGCGACTGTAAATAAAGAACTGCAATCGCTACTCACCGTCCTTTCGCGTGTCCAGGTAGTCGGCTAGTATTTTGGCACAAAGATTGGAAAGCGTCCGTTTTTCAGCGGCGGCTATTTTATCCAGCTTTTTCTTGGCGTCTTTGCTGATGGTTATCAATACCCTGGTGTTGCTGTCCGCTATCGCCATATCATCACCTCGTACAGTCTGCAATACGTATATCACCGTGTCAACACTATAATATGATACAGTTATATGAAAAGAAGAAAACGAAAATTGACAATTGTAGATTGTCAAATATGTTGGACAGTGAACTCAGAAGGAGAAAACCAGTGAAGAGGTCTCATAAGAAAGTGGTTGGAGCGGCAGTTGTGGACAGCGATTTGCTTAGCGAAATCGTCCAGGGAAAAGAAAGCGTGGGAAAAATAGAAGCGCTTCTGGTCCTCTCTGTGGCTGCGTTCGTGCAAGAAAACGGCGAGGAAAATATGTAGGATATGGGCGGAGAAAAGATGGTTGACGATCTGTTGTTTCTGGCGCATGAATTCCTTGGGTTCTTTGAGGCGATAGGATTCACCCTTGATGTTGATAACGGTACAGTGGTGAAGGACGCGGCCGAGGATAGCAGAGGCGATGGTGATGCTAGTATCAGTTCTGCCTCTGTGTGCTGGTTTGGGTGATTGTGAGGACGCCGGGACTGGCAGAGGCCAGGGATTCCACACTGCCGTCCCGCAGGTTTTCCAGAAGTAGATATACGACCGGCTTTAGAATGAGCTTTTGGTACTGCGTAGTCTTCGGTCAGAGATTGGGTTGCCTGTATTCTTAATACAATATTAACACCCTTGACAAGCTTTTTATACTATCAAAAGGCGTTTTGTGTTATACTATTTTTTGGGATTTTGTATTCACAAATGTAAGGGGAAACATTATGGAAGAAAAACGGCCGGACCCGCAGCAGCTGCTACATTCGATCCGGGCAGAAGAAAGCCGTGCAAAGCAGGGAAACTTGAAGATATTTTTCGGATATGCTGCGGGTGTTGGGAAAACATATGCTATGCTGCAGGCGGCCCATCAGGCTCAATCGGCCGGAAAAGATGTGGTTGTCGGCTATGTGGAACGTCATATACGTCCGGAAACACTGGCCCTTTTAGACGGGCTGGAACAGTTGCCCTGCAAAGAAGTAGAGTATAAAGGCGTCTCTTTAAAAGAATTCGATATTGACGCCGCACTTCGCCGCAGACCGCAATTGATTTTGGTGGACGAACTGGCGCACAGCAACGCGGCGGGAAGCCGTCATGCCAAGCGTTATCAGGATGTGGAAGAGCTTTTGCGGGCGGGTATCGATGTCTATACCACCGTAAATGTTCAGCATTTGGAGTCGCTCAACGATCTGGTGGAATCCATTACCCACATTGCCGTCAGCGAAAGGATACCTGATCGCATCTTTGATTCCGCCGACCAGGTGGAGCTGGTGGATATTGAACCGTCTGACCTGATTATCAGGCTGCAGGAAGGGAAGGTCTATCAGAAGGGGCAGGCACAGCGGGCGCTCAGTCACTTTTTTACGGAAGAGAACCTGGTTGCCCTGCGGGAAATCGCCCTGCGCCGCACGGCTGACCGGCTCAACCGCACCGCACAGAAGACGGGTAACGAAGCCGCGGCCAAAGCCGGCGAACATATTTTGATTTGCCTGTCCAGTTCACCTTCCAATGCCAAGGTTATCCGTACCGCCGCACGAATGGCGGAGGCTTTTCACAGCAGCTTTACCGCGCTTTTTGTCGAAACACCGGAAACCAAGGAATTAAAGGACGATAACTTAAAACGGCTGCGTGACAACCTGCGCTTGGCCGAACAGATGGGCGCACAGATCGCAACGGTGTATGGCGAGGACCCGGCTGTTCAGATCGCAGAATATGCGAGGGCCAGCGGCATTACCAAAATCGTGTTGGGCCGTACCAACCACCGCCCACGCTTTCTTTTCAAAGGAAAAACGCTGGTGGATCGTCTCGCCGACAGCGCGGGAGACCTGGAGATTTATATTATTCCGGATACACAGCCCCTCTATAAAAAGAAGCTGAAATTTCTCCGCAGCGATGATATCCGGTTCAGCTGGCGCGATATGCTGAAGACACTGCTCATCACGGTGCTGGCTACTCTGATCGGATGGGCTTTCTTTGCGTTAGGGTTGCGAGAAGCCAATATCATTATTATCTACATTCTCGGTGTGTTGGTGACCACCATCTGGACACAGGGTTATCTGTACGGCGCGTTTGCTTCTCTGCTCAGTGTGATTGCCTTTAATTATTTCTTTACAGTCCCACAGTTTTCTCTGAAGGCAACGGCTCCGGATTATCCCGTCACCTTCCTGATCATGCTGGCCGCCAGTGTCATCTCCAGCACACTGGCCACCCGCGTAAAAAAGCAGGCAAAGCAGGCCGCCCAGAAGGCCTATTATACGGAGTTGCTAATGAACTGCAATCAAAAGCTGCAGCAGGGTAGGGACGAGCAGGAAATCCTGCAGCTGGCCTCTCAGCAGCTGAGTATCCTGCTGAACCGCCCCATATTGTTCGCCTTGGCAAAAGGAGAAAAGCTGCACTTCCATGCAACGCCGGCAGAGCGCGAACCGGAACTCCTCAAAGGGATGACGGGTGAGGAATACGGCGTTGCCGACTGGGTTATACAAAATAACAAGCGGGCAGGGGCCACCACCAATACCCTTTCCAACGCGCACAACCTCTATTTAGCCGTTCGCGGCACACAAGGAGTTATGGGGATTGTGGCCATTCCCTCCAAATACTATCCAGGCTTGGAAGTGTTTGAAAAGAATTTGACGATTTCCATCATAAATGAGTGCGGCCTGATTCTGGAAAGAAGGCGGCTGCAGCAGGAAAAGCAGAATATTGAGATGGAAACCCAGCAGGAGCGGCTTCGCTCGAATCTGCTTCGGGCTATCTCCCATGATCTGCGCACTCCCCTGACCAGTATCAGCGGCAACGCGGGGATTTTAATGGAAAAGAGTATTGCGCTGAATGAAGAGAAGAAGCAGGAGCTGTACAGTTCGATTTACGATGACTCTATGTGGCTTGTCAATCTGACGGAGAACCTGCTGTCTATTACGCGGATTGAAAACGGCACCATGCATCTGCAAATGGATGCCCAGCTCTTGGCCGATGTGTTTCAAGAGGCGCTTGCTCATATCGACCGGCAGGCAAAGGAGCATCGGATTACCACCGAACTGCCGGACGATCTGCTGATGGCTAGGATGGATGTCCGGCTGATCGTTCAGGTGATTATCAACATTGTCAACAACGCCATCAAATATACGCCGGCCGGCTCTCATATCGTTTTGCGTGCGGAACGATGGGGCTCTATGGTGGAAGTCAGCATCGCGGATGACGGTCCCGGCATTTCGGATGAAGCGAAAGCCCATCTGTTTGATATGTTCTACACAGCGAGCCAGGGGAATTCGGACAATCGGAGAGGGCTGGGGCTGGGGTTGAGCCTTTGCCGCTCGATTGTGTCTGCGCACGGCGGTACGATTTCTGTAACAGATAACAGTCCTCATGGCTCGGTATTTACCTTTACATTACCGTTGGAAGAAGTGAAAATAGAAAATGTATAAGCCCAAAATATTGATTGTAGAGGACGACCCCACCATCAGCAACCTGATCCGTACAACGCTGGATACACAGAATTATCAGTATCATACCGCACGAACTGGTTCCAGTGCGATACTCGACGCCGTCTCCTATACTCCGGATGTGATCATTCTCGATCTCGGCTTGCCGGACATGGATGGGGTGGATATTATCAAAAAAGTTCGCGGCTGGAGTAACCTGCCGATCATCGTCGTCAGCGCGCGCAGTGAGGATCAGGATAAGGTGGACGCACTGGATGCCGGCGCCGATGATTATCTCACCAAGCCGTTCAGCGTGGATGAATTTCTGGCGCGAGTGCGGGTGGCATTACGACGGAGTTATACGGAGGCATCTGCCGAAGAATGCAGTATCTACGAAAACGGTGAACTAAAAATTGATTATGCCGCTGGCTGTGTCTATGTCCAGGGTGTAGAAATCCATTTAACACCAATGGAGTATAAGCTGCTCTGCCTGCTTGCCAAGAACACCGGAAAAGTCCTGACCCATAACTACATTCTCAAAGAAATTTGGGGCAGCGCATTGGAATCCGATACTCCCTCCCTGCGGGTATTCATGGCAACGCTCCGAAAGAAAATCGAAAAGAATCCTTCCTCCCCCCAGTATATTCAAACCCATGTTGGGATTGGTTATCGGATGATTCGTCAGTAGTCCCTTAAAGAAAATAGGAGCCGTTGTTTATAGACACCGGCTCCTTCTACGTTGTAATAGCATTAGAAAAGCAGGGAAAGCGAGCCCTAGGGGGCACGCTTTCCCTGCTCATTTTTTCCTCCTGCACCGTTACACAGCTGGCTGGCTCAATGATTCTTTCTCCACAGCAGCGTTTCCTGCGGACGCCGTACCGTGACCGAACCCACTTTCGCATCCTCAATCAGTCCATAACGATGCAGACAGCTCTTCAGCCTTTCCTCGGCCACCGGATCCATAGCGCAAAGCGGCAACCGGCAACCGCCTACGTTCATCCCCATCGCGTTCATCGCACATTTTACGGGAATCGGATTGATATCGCTGAACAGATTTTCAATGAGCTCCAGATAACGGAGCTGCAGCGTATCGCTGCGTTCAGTATCCCCTTCAAAATAGCTTTGGCAGATATCATGG
Source organism: Clostridiales bacterium (assembly GCA_018370615.1). Classification (GTDB taxonomy): domain Bacteria; phylum Bacillota; class Clostridia; order Oscillospirales; family CAG-272; genus Avispirillum. The sequence goes on along the minus strand of JAGZAC010000088.1, from coordinate 279 downwards.
GTTTCCTGCGGGACCACATTGGCCAATACAGAGACCACCCCTTTGGCGCCCAGTGCCAGGGCAGAGGTGATCTGGTCGTCGTTGCCGGAATAGATCTGCAGCTTGTCACCGCACAGCGAGAGAATCTTGGCAATTTGTGAAAAATTACCGCTGGCTTCCTTGGCTCCTACAATAGTCGGGATCTCGCTGAGTCTGGCATAGGTTGCCGGCAGAATGTTCACGCCTGTCCGGCTGGGAACATTATATAGGAGGATGGGAAGATCCACCTGTTTGGCGATG
>JAGZAC010000087.1 GCA_018370615.1 Clostridiales bacterium | reverse complement strand
CTCTGAATCTGTCTTATAACCTCACGGAGCAGCAACATGCTGGAAATACCACGATATTTCTCATCTGTATCTGGGAACAAACTGCCGATATCCCCCATTCCCGCTGCGCCCAGCAGTGCGTCTATAACTGCATGGAGCAGTACGTCTCCGTCAGAATGGGCGGCAAGTCCAAACCCACAGTCAACTTCCACACCGCCCAAAACCATATGCTTCTTTGTCGGATCCGTTCTATGCACATCATATCCGTGACCGATTCTCATACATTCGTTTCCTCTTTGCGTTTACGCATTTTCAAAATAGCATCTGCTCTTTGCAGATCCTCGGGACGGGTCAGCTTCATATTTTCCGGTCCGCATTCCACCAATTTTACCCGAAATCCCAAGCGTTCACATAGCATGCTGTCGTCTGTTGCGACAGCCTTTTCCTTTTTTGCCATGTACGCTGCCACCCGGTAAACATCACAGTGGAACACCTGCGGCGTTTTCACCAGCCATATATATTCCCGGTCCAGAGTATCACTTACAAATCCGTCCCGGTCTGCCTGCTTTACCGTATCCACTGTTTTTTCTGCCGCCGCAGCAGCGCGGTATTGATAAGCAGCACGTATGGTATTTTCTATGATTTCACCGGTTACGAGACAGCGGGCAGCGTCATGAATGGCGACATACTTTGCCTTTGGGGATATGGCGTCAAATCCGCACAAAGCAGACTCCTGGCGCGTTTTTCCGCCGGCTACAACAGCCGCAAGCTTTTCAAAGGGATAGGGGGCAAGGACCTCTCTAAGTTCTTCCATGTCTCCCACCAAAACAATTTCATCAATGATGGGACAGGCTTCAAAAATCTGCAGGCAGCGCACAACGGCAGGCACGCCATCCACAGCGATATACTGCTTTTTTATATTGCTTTCAAATCGGGCGCCGTTTCCGGCGGCCAAAATTACGGCAGAAGTAAATTTATGCAAAACAGATTCCCTCCTTTCCCCACTTTGTTAGTATACCACATTTTGGATTCTTATGTAAATAGATAAATAGCATAAAATGGCGGCAAATGCCGCCATTTTATGCTGTGAGAAAAGCCTATAATGCTTCTAGGAGCTGCGCATATTCTCTGGCAGAAGCATCCCAGGAAAAGTCTGTTTCCATCGCCCGCCGCTGCAGGCCCTCCCATACCTGTTTTTCCCGATAAACAGACAGAGCATATTGAATGGTATGCAGCATATCATGGGCGTTGTAATTGCAAAAAGAAAATCCAGTGCCGGTATTCTCGTACTGATTATACGGTTGCACCGTATCGGCAAGGCCGCCGGTTTCCCGCACGATGGGAAGCGTCCCATAGTGCATGGCAATCATTTGGGCAAGGCCACATGCCTCCGTAGCGGACGGCATCAGAAATAAATCCGCTCCCCCATAGATTTGTCGGGACAATCTCGTATTGAAGTCAATGAAAATTCCCGTTTTATCCGGAAAATCCTCTGCCGCCCGCCGAAAGAAGGCCTCGTATTCCCACTCCCCTGTTCCCAGAAGAACAAACTGCACATCTTCCCGGGACAGCAGCTCGTATAGAATCCGCCGAACCAAATCAATACCCTTGTCTTTTGTAAGACGTGTCACCATAGCAATCAGCGGCACCTCCCGCTGGGGCACACCACAAAGGTCCTGCAGATGGGATTTGCAGTGTTTCTTGCCGGAAAGATGTTCTGCGCAGTAGTTTTCCGAAAGCGCGCTGTCTGTACTGGGGTCAAAAGAGGCGTAATCTATTCCGTTTAAAATTCCGGATAGTTTACTTGCGCAGCTGCGCAAAATATGCTGCATGCCCCGTCCAAAATGATCGGTTAAAATTTCTTCAGCATAGCGAGGACTTACCGTAACCACACGGTCTGCCAGCGCAATAGCAGCCTTCATGTAATTCACATCACCATCGCAGTCCAAAACAGACCGGCAGTGCCGGGGCAAGCCCAGTACCGTATCAAACACCGACTGTCCGTACCGCCCCTGATAGGCAATGTTGTGGATGACAAACAAAGTTATCATGTTTTCGTAAAAGGGATATTTCTGATATTGCAGCTTTAAATATACCACAGACATCGCCGCCTGCCAGTCGTTTGCCACCAACACATCGGGAAAAAATCCCACCGCACCCATCAGCTCCAGCACTGCCAGGCCGAAAAAGGCAAACCGCTCGCCGTCGTCAAATGCTCCATAGGGCGTCGGACGATGGAAATAATATTCGTTGTCAATGAAGTAATATGTGACGCCGTCTTTCTCTGTCTTCCACACTCCACAATACAGATTCCGCCAGGAAAGATGTACGCATGTTTTTCCGGTAAACTCTACAGTGCCTGCAAAGCGTTCCCGAATCCCCGGATATAGAGGAAGTACCACACGCACGTCCCAATCTGATTTTTCCTTCTGCAGCCCAGGCGGCAGGGCGCCCATTACATCTCCCAGGCCGCCGGTGTGGGCAAACGGCGCCGCTTCCGATGCCGCAAACAGGATTTTTTTCACATTCTAACCTGCCTTAATATAAAATTCCTATGGTTAGTATATGCGAGAAAGCGCCTGTCCATGCCGAGTTCAGATACGCAGAGATTCTACCAGCTTTCGGTCCGGCACCACCGTCGCAGACCAATTGGTGTGGTAAATCACAAACCCGGGCTTTGCGCCCGCCGGCTTTTTTACCTGCCCCACCCGTGTATAATCCACCTCTACCGCCGCTCCTTCTCCCGCCTTGGAATAAACGGCAGCGATGACGGCAGCTTCGGTAAAATCCTGTGCCGGCGGCTCCGGCATGCCGGCACATTCCAGAATCACATGGGAACCCGGCGTATTTTTTGCATGAAACCACCAGTCTCCCTTCTGTGCGTGGTGAAAGGTCAAAAAATCATTGGCAGCATTGTTCTTGCCGCACAAAACGGAATACCCTCCGCTGGTTTTAAATCGAACGTAGGAAGGGGTGCTCTGCTTTTTTTCCGTATAATGCTTCATTTTTGAAGCATAGCCGCTGTGATACAGCTCCTGCCGAATTTCATTCAGTTCCTTTTCCGTCTCCGCCCGGGACAGAGCATCCTGGACAGATTGGATGTATGCCTGTTCTCTATGCGCCGCCTCCAGCTGCTCTACCAAATGCACAGCTGCAGATTTAGATTTTGCATATTTTTTATAATATTTCTGGGCATTCTGGGCCGGCGTTAGACGGCTGTCCAGCGGAATTTCCACCATGGTCCCGTCCATGTAGTTTTCCAATGTGACATTAGATGCGCCTCGCTGCATTTTATAAATATTCGCAGTAATCAAATCTCCCCACAGACGAAATGTTTCTCCCTCTTTTACATGCTCCATTTCCTCCCTCTGGAGAGCGAGCTTTTTTGTTATCCGGGCACTTGCCTGAGATACAATCCGCAAAAGATCTGCTCCGCGCTGCCGCAGCTTTTCGTTTTTGCCTTTCTCACCGTAATATTGATCCAGCAATTCCCCGAAGCTTTTGCAGACGCGAAGATGCACCTGGGAGCCGTATTGGGTAAGGGGTAGAAAGCTGAATTCTATAGGCCCTGTCTCTTTGTCTTCTGCCAGGATAGGTTTGCCGTCTCCATTCCGGATGCACTCCATGACACTGTGGAACGTGTCCGCAAGCTTTGATGCGCACGCCTCCATAGAAGCGTCCACAGCTCCCGCACAGCGGTAGGCAATTTCCCTGGCTGTAAGGGGAGCAATTCCGGAAAAAGTCGACATAATAAACCGCTGGGCCGGCCGATCGGGCGCACAAGCTGCCGCCAGAGTCTGAAAAGTATCTCGATCGATTTCTAAAGGATTTCTGCGGTCCTGCTGGACGGGCACTGTGTAACGCATCCCAACAAACAGCTGTCGGGAGAGACTTTGCGAAAAATCCACCTGACGCAAAAGACTTAAAATTTTATCCTGACTGTCTGTTACGATAATATTGGCGTATTTCCCCATAATTTCTACAATAACGTGCTTTTCGCTGGTAAAGCCCATCTCGTCTGTTCCCTCAAAATGGAGCCGAGCGATTCTGTCAAAGCCGATTTGCTCCACAGACAAAAACCTTGCCCCCTGAAAATGCTTGCGCAAAAGCATACAGAACATGGGGGCTTTTGCGGGATTTTCACTTTTGATTTCTGTGATGCCAATCCGCGGACATGCACTTCCCGCGTTAATCAGAAGGCGTGATGTCTCTCCCTCCCGCCGGATCATGAAAATAATTTCATCTCTTGCCGGCTGATATATTTTTTCCACTCTTCCTCCGCTTAGACGTTCGTTGATCTCCCGCAGGAGGAAAGAAAGCATCCCTGCATCCAAAGCCATATTTCGTCACCTCTTATTTGTCAGTTGTAGGTTTTGATAAATTTATGCATCCGCATAACACACAAAGGAAACACGCTTGCCCGTCAGCTGCAGCCCACATTTTTGGGCAATTGCTGCAGATGCAAAATTGGTTTCATAGCATTTATACCAGACCTTATATCCTTGATCTTTCAAGCAAGAAATCAAGGACGCAACACAACTGTATCCAAATCCTCGATTTTGATATTCCGGCGCCGTTTCCACATGAATCTCTACTGCGCCATCTGCATAAAACGCATCATTTGTACAGGCGCAGGAAACGATATATCCCTTCTCTTCTACCGCAAAAGCAAGTCCTTTTTTGCCGCTTGCAAAATCCGGATCGGCATCCGTCTTATTTTCATATTGGAGCCATTCGTCTAAATTTTTTATGGTGATCGTTCGCACCTTCGGCGGCTGCAAAACATCATTTTCTGCCGTATATTCCAAGATGACCCCGGAAGCCTCCGGACTGTATCGATAACCGTACGGCGCCATGAATGCGTCTATACGACCGGCGAACCATGAGAGAGCGTCTCTGCGAAAAGGATCTGCTCCATAGTCCGACAAAAAGGCGTTAGCCGTCTCTTCACAGGCGGCATACGTCGTAAGCTGCACCTCGCCCGCAGCATTTTGATATACCTCTACAGGGATGGCAATATATGCTTCCCCTGACAGAGCAGCTTGTTCTATCGCAGGTTCTTCATATTTTAACATTCGCTATTCTTCCTTTCATATTTAGAATAGCAAACTCTACATGTTTTTGCAAGAACAAACACCGCAAACCTTTGAATTCTTTATAAAATATCAAAATATCACTGGATTTTTGCGTGATACTATGATACAATATATGAAATGTTTTGTCCTTTGTTTTTGCAGGGACACATTTATGATGATTTGAGAGGATTTTTTATGCCAAAATATATAGAAAAAGTCGAAAAAATGACTCTGCCGGTGATTCCAACCCGAGGATTGGTGGCGTTTCCTTCCCTGCCTCTGAATTTTGAGCTGGAGCGGGAAATATCTATCCGCGCCATAGAGGCTGCTACCGACGGAGATATGTACGTGCTGCTTCTTTGTCAAAGAGATTTAAACTGCACTTCTCCTACCCCGTCTGATTTATATGAGGTGGGCACGGTATGCCGCGTAAAGCAGACCATGAAGTCTCCCGATGGGATCGTGCGCGTGCTGGCCGAGGGCGTCTGCCGCGGAATTGCTACGTCCTTTACGGGGCGGGGCGGCTGTATATATGCGGACGTAATGACCAAAACTGTTGTGTTGGAAAGGGGCACCTCTGATGTTCGCAGCGAAGCGTTGCTGCGGGAGGCGATTACGGCACTGGAGAATTTTATGGGGTTTCTGCCTGCAGAATCCAGTGAGATTCTTCTTTCTGCCCGCAGCATTAAAAATCCTGGACAGGCAGCAGACTTTATTGCCGCCAGTGCTTTTGTAAAATTTGAAGATAAACAGCGCGTGCTGAATATTTTTGAGCCCCTGCCCCGGCTGGAAACTGTGGCGGTCATTCTGGAAGAGGAGACGAAACTTCTTTCTCTGGAGCTTTCCATCCACAGGAAGGTGCGCCAAGCGATTGATGACAACCAGAAGGAGTACTATCTCAGAGAACAGCTGAAAGCAATTCAAGCAGAGCTGGGAGAGGACAGCGGCGACGAAGCCGCCGCATATTACAGTAAAATCGAGGCCTCCGGATTCCCGAAGGAAATTCAGGAGAAGCTCAATAAGGAAGTAGGGCGGCTTCTAAAAACCTCCTATGGAAGTCCGGAAGCAGCAGTGCTGCGCAATTATCTGGATATCTGTCTTGAAATTCCCTTTGGAAAACTGACAAAAGACCGGCTGGATATCGCCCATGCGAAGAAGATATTGGATGCGGACCACGACGGTCTGGAAAAACCCAAGAACAGAATTTTGGAGTACCTTGCGGTCAAACAGCTGAACCCGGAGCTCCGACACCAAATCATTTGCTTCGTAGGCCCTCCCGGCGTGGGAAAAACCTCCCTGGGCCAATCTATTGCCAGAGCCATGAACCGGAAATTCGTCCGCGTCTCCCTGGGAGGAATACGGGACGAAGCAGAAATACGGGGACACCGTAAAACCTATGTAGCAGCAATGCCCGGCCGGATTATCGATGCACTGTGTCAGGCTGGCTCTATGAATCCGGTAATGCTGCTGGACGAAATCGATAAGCTTTGCTCCGATATGCGGGGAGATCCAGCTTCCGCGCTCCTGGAAGTCCTGGACAGCGAGCAAAACAAAAACTTCCGGGACCACTTTGTTGAAATGCCCTGTGATCTGTCCAACGTAATGTTTCTCGCCACTGCAAACACCTTGGATACGATTCCCCGGCCCTTGCTGGACCGTATGGAGGTCATTGAACTATACACGTATACAAAGCCTGAAAAGATCGCCATTGCGAAAAATCACCTTCTTCCCAAGCAATTGAAGCGTCACGGCCTGACCAAACGGATGCTTCGGCTGTCTGACGACGCCAT
>JAGZAC010000086.1 GCA_018370615.1 Clostridiales bacterium | reverse complement strand
TCCAGAATTGAGGTATTTTGGCTGTCCATCCCCCAGCACTCTGCCGCCGAACGCAATCACATTGCCGGCCACGTCAATGATGGGAAACATAACCCTCCCCCGAAAGCAATCGTATATGTTTTTTGCATCCTTCCGGCTGTGCTGACACAGATACCCCTCCGTCATTTCCTCGTCTGTAAAGCCTTCGCTGCGCAAATGATCCCGCAGAGCGTGGAACCCATCTGGAGCAAATCCCAAACCAAACCGACGCACAATCCCCCCGGACAGTCCCCGAGCTGCAAGATATGCCCGGCCCTTTTCCCCAACAGGGCCGGAAAGCTGCGCCCGGAAAAACTTTGCCGCAACAAGATTCATTTGCAGCACCCGGGTTCGGGTCACGCCCCCGGGGCGCACATCATCCTCCGGCAGCGTTATGCCGCAGCGGTCCGCTAAAAAGTGCAGTGCCGGAACATAGTCCAAATTCTCTATACGCATGATAAAGCTGATCACATCTCCGCCAGCGCCGCAGCCATAGCAGTAGAAATGTCCTCCCTCCCCTGTGTATACAGTAAAGGAGGGCGTCTTTTCACTGTGGAAGGGACAGCAGGCCTTCAAATTGGACCCTGCCCGCTTCAAGGGCACATAAGCGCCGATCACATCTTCTATGTTGTTTCGAAATTTCAGATCTTCAATTACACTGGCCGGTATCATTTACAGTGAGCCCTTTCCACATCCTACCTACTAATTTTGGTTTATGCAACACCCGCTTGTCATTATTCCACAGGCGTCTGCCATACAGCGGGGATAAACAGTTTCTTATACGTATCAATCGCAAAACGATCCGTCATACTGGATATGTAATCGCACACACATCGCTTTACCGGCTCGTTTTTTGTATTCTCAAAATAAAACGGAGACATCTTGTCCGGATTTTTGACAAAGTACCGAAAGAGCTCTTCCAAAAGGGTCTGGGCTTTCGCCTCCTCCCCCTTGGCCACAGGATTGCGGTACACCGCTTCAAAAAGAAAATCCCGTAAGTCGTTCATTGCTTTGCCCACTACAGGGGTAATCGAAATCTCCGGCTTGTCCTGACTGGCTTCAATTACCGCGGTCACCATAGTGTTGATCCGTTCCCCATGTCCCCGGCCCAACACCTCCAAAATAGAAGACGGAATGTCGTCCAAGGATAAAATTCCTGCTCTGCATGCATCGTCAATATCGTGATTTATGTAGGCAATCCGATCGGCAAACTTGAGAATACGTCCTTCCAAAGTTGATGCCTGACAGTCGCCGGTATGATTTAGGATTGCGTCCCGCACCTCCCAAGTCAAATTCAGTCCTCTGCCATTCTTCTCCAGTTTTTCTACCACACGGACACTTTGTTTATTATGGGTAAAATTCTTGTCATAGCAAGCCTGCATGACAATCTCTCCCGCATGTCCAAAGGGAGTGTGCCCAAGATCGTGTCCCAGCGCCCCTGCCTCACAAAGATCCTCATTGAGCATCAAGGCCCGGCAAATGATTCTGGCAATTTGCGCAACCTCCAAAGTATGCGTCAGCCGGGTACGGTAGTGCTCATCCACAGGGAACAAAAATACCTGCGTCTTGTGCATAAGGCGGCGAAAAGCTTTGGAATGAATGATACGGTCCCGGTCACGCTGAAACTCCGTTCGATTTTGACAAGGCACGTAGGGATGTTCTCTGCCCCTTGTATTAGATGTCAAAAATGCGTAAGGAGACAAATATTGTTTTTCCCGTTCATAAAACAAATCCGCAACTGTCATATACTGCTCCTGACCCTACAGAAAACACAAATTTTCGACGCGTAATAGAAGGCATACCAACCGCAAGTCTCCCCTGTGCAAGGGGACTACACAAACCCAAGCCTCCCCTGTGTAAGGGGAGGTGGCACGGCGCAGTCGTGACGGAAGGGTTGTTGCGCAGCTCCCCATATAGCTTTTAGAACTTTCGGCTATTCCGCGTTTACATCCTAAATTCACACATAATATACGCACAAAATTGCTTTTTTACTTTTTTCGACCGGCTTGAAACAGAATATTTACAATATAATTACGAATATTATACACATGCACTCCGGGACATACGTTCTTCCAATCGAAGCTGAGTTACCGTTCCTCGTCCGGCACTTATCTCCTGCACCAATTCCGATACAAGAGATGCCCTTCCTTCTTCAATGGCCACAATGACCTCCACATCGCTGCCAAACACGGCACTGTCCTGCACCGCACCAAGAGCGGAAAGCTGCACCGTCAGCTTCTGATACTCACTGTATCCGCAATGGATTTCCATAACAGCATATACTTCCATCGATGCAAATCCTGCAGCATCCAGCGCCTGCTTTGCCGCGGCAGAGTAAGCGCGCACCAGGCCTCCCGCGCCCAGCAGCGTTCCGCCGAAATATCGGGTGACCACCACACACAAATCTGTCGCACCGGACATTTTCAGCACATTCAGCACCGGAATTCCCGCAGTCCCCTGGGGCTCACCATCGTCAGAATAGCGGGCGCAGACACCACCGTCAATATAGTATGCCCAGACATTGTGGGTCGCGTCTCTATGCAGCGCCCGACGCGCCGCAACAATCTCCTGGGCCTCTTTTTCGCTTTGTACCGGTGCGGCATACCCAATAAAACGGGACCGTTTTTCCTCCAGCTCCGCCTGGGCTGGGCCGGCCAATGTAATACGCTTTTTCCCTTCTTCCATATCACACCTCAGTATCTACGCGGTATGCCGCAAAACGTCCCCGGAGCTTTTCGTCTCCCAGCAAGGTGACAAAAATCCCATTTTCCCGGTATTCCACCTGTACATTTTCTCCTGCACCGTATAATTCACTGAGTTTGTCCCCCGCATCCGCCGGCAGCAGCAAATGCATTTCTTTTTTGCCCTGACCGGCCAGCTGCTCCAATTTCTGAGACAGTGCATCCAATCCCTCTCCGGTTCGGGCAGATACAAATACAAACTCCCCGCCGGCATCCTTTGCAATCTGCTGCATTTCCGTGATTCGGTCATCGTCGTCAATTCGATCACACTTGTTGAATACGAACAAAATAGGCTTTCCTGCCGCTCCCAGCTCCTCCAATAGCTTTTCTGTGACAGAAAGCTGCCTTGCAAAATCCTCATCCGAAGCGTCACATACTACCATCAAAAGGTCTGCCCAGACAGCCTCCTCCAAGGTACTTTTGAAAGCCTGAATCAAATGGTGAGGGAGATTGCGGATAAATCCTACCGTATCTGTCAGTAAAATCTTCGTGCCGCCCGGAAGGACATACTGCCGGGTAGTAGGATCCAATGTAGCAAACAGCTTGTCCTCTGCAAAAATCCCAGCATCGGTGAGCGCATTCATCAGGGTAGATTTCCCCGCATTGGTATACCCAACAATGGCACATTTACATATACCGGAACGCTCCCTGGCACTGCGGATAGTGTTTCGGTTTTTCTCCACCCTCCGCAATTCTTCCTCTAAATGAAGCACGCGGGTCCGCAGCCGCCGCCTGTCAATTTCCAGCTTGGACTCACCAGGCCCCCTGGTGCCGATACCACCACCCAGACGAGACAACTCCTTTCCCTTCCCCATGAGTCTAGGGGCAGTGTATTTCAGCTGCGCCAGCTCTACTTGCAGCCGTCCCTCGGCGCTGCTGGCACGGGATGCAAAAATATCCAAAATCAAAATGCTCCGGTCTATGACAGAAACCTCCGTTTCCATCTCATCCTCAATGGCACGAATTTGAGAAGGCGTCAATTCAAAGTCAAATACCACAAGCTGTGCACCAGTATTTTTGCAGGTGTCGGACAACTCCTGAATTTTTCCGCTACCAATCCCAAATCGGCTGTCCGCCGCCGGACGCATCTGTGTAATCATTCCTGCCATCTGTCCCCCTGCCGTATCCAAAAGCCGAGCAAGTTCTGCCAGAGAAGCAAGACACTCCGCTTCTCCACCCTGGGGATAAATGGATACAAGGATCGCCTTACGTGCTGGCTCGTTTTCTAGCATTTCCTGTGTTTTCTCTTCCATAGGCAACCTTCCTAAAAATATAAATAACGAAAAAACCGGACAAGGCGACACTCCGCCCCGTCCGGAATCGGTGATACTGTTTATTTGCTTGCCTCAAGACGACGCTTGAACTTGTCAACCCGTCCGCCGGAATCTACAAACTTCTGCTTTCCGGTAAAGAAGGGATGGCATTTGGAGCAAATTTCAACACGGATCTCACCGTTTGCATCGCTCTTGGTGGAGCGCGTAACGGCCGTAGCGCCACATGCGCAGCGGATCGTCACTTCTTTGTATTCGGGATGAATTCCTGCTTTCATTTCGCGTACATGCCTTTCTCTCAAATTACGGAAGACAGTCTTATGTCGTCTGGACATCGGAGCGCTTCCGGCTTTTCACAGTAGCTTTAATTATACCACCGGAGCACGTCCATGTCAAGACTTTTCTGCAAAAAAACACAGCATCTTCAAATCCGTGTGCCGATTTCCTCCCGCAGGCGGGATATGATTTTCTTTTCCAGCCGGGATATGTAAGATTGGGATATGCCCAGCATGTCCGCCACTTCTTTTTGCGTGCGCTCTCTGCCGCCGCCAAGCCCATAGCGCAGCTTGATAATCAGTCGCTCCCGCTGATCCAGCCCTGCCACCGCCGCGTGCAGAATCCGCTCGTCCTCATCCTTTTCCAGGTTGCGGCTGATGCTGTCGGCATCGCTCCCAAGAAGGTCGGACAGCAGCAGCTCATTCCCGTCCCAGTCTGTGTTCAGCGGTTCATCAATGGAAATGTCCCCTCGATGTCCGGAATTTTTTCGAATATACATTAGAATTTCATTTTCAATACACCGGGAAGCATAGGTGGCAAGCTTAATGTTTTTGTCGGGCTTGTAGGTGTTGATGGCCTTGATTAGTCCGATGGTGCCGATGGAAATTAGGTCCTCAATTCCCGTTCCCGTATTTTCAAATTTTCTGGCGATATATACCACCAGCCGCAGATTGTGTTCGATGAGCACCTTGCACATGCTTCTGTCTTCCATCATCTGCGCAATCACCTGCGCCTCTTCCTCCGGAGAAAGAGGTGCAGGCAGGGTTTCCGGCCCGTTGATATAGAACTCATTTCCTTCCGGACGCTCCGCCGCTAGATATGCAGCAATCCGTTTCAGCTGCATCCAAACGCTTTTCACTGTTTTTCCAATATGCATTTCTATGTACCTATTCCTTTCTCCGGAGTATGTTCTTTTAATTGGAAGCAATGGACGCCGGGGCCGTAGCTGGAAATCCTCCGAAATACACGGCCGTACAGTCGGAGAATGCTACAAGGCACTGCACCGCATGTGCCCGCCGTCCCGTTCCCACTGTTACCTTGTCCGGCCGGAATGCCGCACAAAGGGACCCGCCGGTGCTGTTTTTAGCCGGCACAATCCGGAACCGGATGCCGCTCTCTGAAAGCTTTTCTCCATCACAGGCAAGAAGCGCACGTGTATTTTCGCTTCCTACAAGTTTTTTCCCGAGCACAGCGGAGAGCAATATCACCGGATCCCCTGAAATAGGGTCCCGCAGCAGATTGCCGCTGTCACACAGCGCCTCCAACCGGACCTTATTGCCGGCATATTCAATACAGAGGGAGAGGGGACCAGCGCCCTTTTTTGCTGTGATGAGCCGCACGGTAATATATACAGCTATAGCCGCCGTAGCCGCCGCACCGACCCAGATGCTGCTGTGGCCCGTCCCAGCGTATACAGTTCCACCCCTTCCCAAGGAAAGAACAGCCGTCATCAGCCCTCCCAGCAGTGCACCGCATCCCCAGATTAAAGCGCTCTGCTTGAGCAAGCCCCGCAATCCGCCGCACTTTCCAAAGGCCAAAAGGCACATGAGAAAGCTTGCCCCAGCTGCCAATATGTATTCCCACGGTCCATGGATTCCCATAACAATGCTGACCACCGCGTATACGCCGCCGAATGCTGCGGCGGCAGACATGCGCAATGCTCGTCTGGGTTTGCACCCCAAGAGCGCCGACGCCCACAGAGATATAAAGTCCATGCTGAAGTTGATAGCAAACAGCACATCCGCATATAATACGGTTTCCAGCACATCCACCTCCCTGCCTGGGGCAGCGCAGCCCGTCCGTTTTTCAGCCGCACAGCTTTGCTGCTTCCAATATATGTTTCATCCCCGCTTGTTATGCCTGTATACAGTATAAAATAACTACAGAACCTTTTTTGTCGGCGTCTGTTGCACGAAAATACAAATTTGCCAACATACTTTGCCCTCATGCGTACCAAAAGACTTTCTTTACCGATATGTCCCCCTTCTTTTTTGTCCATTCTTGTCTGAAATTCGAATAAATAAAAATATAAAGGACGGAAAACAAATCCGTCCCTTTCCATTCCTTCTCTATCAAACAAGTGCGCCCAACGCTTTTAATATCATAAAACAGTCTCGAAGACCCTGACGGTAGACCATTTCTATTTCTCGGTCTGTCCGGGCTTCCAATTCTAGGAGAACCTGGTCCACCAGTTCCTTTTCATCCTCCACAAGGGAATTCGTCAGGATTTCCTCCATATCCTTTTGCCGATGCCGGTAATACGCGTATTCGCTGGAGCTTCTGTAGATACCGACTGCATGTGCTGCTAGGGTTTGTACAAACGTATCCCAATTTTCAGAGAAATTCATAAAATACATCCTTTCAGGTAAAATAATTGTTTTCCAACAACTCTTGAAAGAATGAATAGCGCATGGTATAATATTTACGCTACAATTACTTTTGTAGTTGTTGGCGAGTGGGAAGTGGTGGCTCTTTCGTGGGATGCGCACCGCTTCCTTTATTTTTTGAGGTCCTCATATAAACGCTGGACGCCTTTTCTCAAAACATCAGAACGAGTTGTATTGAGTTCTTTTTTACAATACTCAA
>JAGZAC010000085.1 GCA_018370615.1 Clostridiales bacterium | reverse complement strand
TATATTTCTGAATATCCAGCCACTGACCTTCCGCATCCTGCATCAGGTCATATGCTACGTAGGGGTGAATCACGGCTACATAAGAGCCGTCGATAGAGGGCGCATTCATCGCTTTCAGGATAGCCGCAGCCTTGAATACATCCTTCACCCGAAGCTTTGCATTTGCGCTAAGATCGGAACGGGAAGTAATTTCCGTTTCCGTTCCGCTGGAAGATACTTCAGGACAGTAATATACGTTGGTGCCGCCAAGAATCTGATTGCGTACAACAGTGTCAATGGTTCTGCCCGCCTGATCCGCCAGCTGCTTTGTGGCTTCCACAACGATAGGATCCACACTGGTCAGTTCAATCATGTCCGTCAGTTCCACATAATCACCGTATTGATCTACAGTAGTGGTCACAGGAACAACTGTCAGCTTGCTGCCGGTAGGAGTCACACCCTCAGTGATGGGCGTCAATGCCTTCGGCAGACTGGAAAACTTACGGAATTCAATGGTTTTGCCGCCATTTTGCGGAATGGGGCGCTTCTGACCAAACTGGTCAAACACGAGACTCGGGCCGGCAAGTTCAATGAGCGTCTTGTCGTAAAACGTCTTCATTTCTGCAGACAAGCCGCTTTCACTGCCCGGCGTCGACACATAAGCCGTACTGCTTTCCGGTGCATTGGCATTTACAAATGCCTGTGTACCGTGCACTACGTCTCCTGCTCCAAACAACTGCAAGTCCAAAACCTCATCGCATACTTTTGTCATATTTTCTTCCTTTCTCCGCTGATGCGGAATCAGAATTTTACTTTTGCGCCGTTTTCCACCCGACGAAGAATATCCCGGATTCCACGCCCGGTCAGATGCTCGACGCTGGTCTTCCGAGAGATTCCCGATTGACCCTTGACTCCGTTTTCATCAGGCCGTGCGGCCTCCCTGCGAAGGCGTTCTGCCGCTTCCCTTGCTCCCTTTTCCGTAGCCTGCCGTACAACGGTGCCCAGCAGCTGATCAAAATGCACTGCCCGCCATGCTTCTTCCATAGAAAAGCCCGCGCGAAGCATTCCCCGAAAGCGTCTGTCAGATAATTCCGCCTTCAAATCGAATCCACGCACTTTTTTGGACAGCTCCTCAGCCTCCCCCAGAAACGCTTTATACTGCTTTGCTGCATTGCGTCGGCGCAGTCTTTCTTCCAACGCATTTTTTATCTCAGTTCGGCAAAATGCATCTGCAATTCCATCAAGATCCGTTTCCTGCAGTTGATAGGCAGCGGCAAGGCTCTGTACAATGCGCATTGCCCCACGTGGCAGCATTCCTTTTTGAGACGGCGGCACTTCCTCCGCAGTTTCTCCTTCAATATAAGGCGTCTGCTCACCATTATCTGCGGGCGTTTCTTCCCTGTCGGATTCCTCTCCTATCCGAGGGAAAAAAGCCGCATCCCCGCCGCCAACCGGTGCGGCCGAACGGTGACTTTTTCGCACTGCCTTTTTTTTGCCGCCTGTATGCCCTTTTTCTTTTTCAGACTGTTCTGCAGCACAGTCCTCTGTCTGCGCACTGGACCCTTCGCCACTTTGTGCGACGCCTTCGCCAGCGCCATCCTCGCCAAACAGGCGTAGATTCAATGAAATTTTTTTCATGCCAACCTCACTTTCTGACTTCGCGGAGTCTGGGGTAATTATAACGGTAAAAAATATGCTCGTCTCCCCTAAAGCGACAGTTTCGCATTTTTGCAACGAATAGCATCAAATATAAAAAAACGGCAACCAACGATGCCGTTTTTTTATATTTATACCGTTTACCTTCCTTTCAGCAGCACATCCAAAAAAGAACTTCCCTGCAGCTTCGACGCATCTACGCCAAGCATTTCTGTACAGGTTTTGCCCAGATCTGCAAAACTCTCTCGCGTTCCAAGAGGGGCCGAAGGAATTTCTTTCCCCGCAATCAAAACGGGGACATATTCTCTGGTATGGTCCGTTCCCTTATAACTGGGGTCGCAGCCGTGATCCGCCGTTACAATCATGCAGTCATCTGCTCTCAGCATTTCATATAATCGCTCCAAAAAAGCATCCATTTCCATCACAGCCTGGGCATACCCTGCCGAATTCCGTCGATGTCCATACTTCATATCAAAATCTACAAGATTTACAAAGCAAAGACCTGCAGACATGCGCTGAAGTACCTCCAGCGTTTTTGCCATGCCGTCAGCATTTCCCTGGGTGTGTATTTCCCGGGTAATCCCCCGGTGGGCGAAGATATCCCCAATTTTGCCGATGCCGACAACCTCCATTCCGGCCCCCGCAATGGCATCGCACATAGTCTCCTTCGGCGGTTCCAGCGCATAGTCTCTTCGATTGGCCGTTCGCTGGAAATCGGGCCACTTCCCCACAAACGGCCGAGCAATTACTCTGCCCACCGCATGCGGGCCGGCCAGCAATCTGCGTGCCTCCTCACAGTATTTGTACAAATCTTCTACCGGAACAATTTCTTCATGGGCCGCGACCTGAAACACACTGTCTGCAGAAGTATACACAATCAGCTTTCCGGTCTCCATATGCTCCCTGCCAAAATCCCGAATCACCTCTGTTCCAGAATAGGGTCGGTTGCACAGCCATCCTCTTTTCCACACATCACTGATACGGTCTAAAAGATCCTGAGGAAATCCATGAGGGTAGGTAGGCATTTCCGCTTTGGAAATCAGTCCGGCAATTTCCCAGTGGCCTGTTACCGTATCCTTTCCTGCGGACACCTCCTGCATGCGTCCATAGGCGCCAATAGGCGTTTCTGTGCGCGGACGCCCCTTTGGTACCCCCTCCAGGTTTCCAATGCCCATGCGGGTGAGAAACGATGCGGAAAACCCCTCTACTCTGCAAAGCGCACCATAGGTATCACTCCCACTGTCGTCTCCATCTCCATTGTAATATTTACCGGCATCCGGAGCGGCCCCTACCCCCATGCTGTCTGCCACAATCAAAAATATTCTTTTCACGGTATTTCCTCTGTTTCTGACGCTTTTTCTTTTATAGTATCACTACAATTTGCGCTCGTCAATATTTTCTCCCATGATAATCCCCCATTTCCAGAATTTTATCGTACCATTTTTTACGCCGCCGCATTATAATATTAATAGTATATAAAGAACGAGAGTGTATCTCCAAAAAAAAACGGATTGCGCCATATGGCGTTGAAAGGCACAGGTTTTCAATGGAAGTAATTATGATTAGCGGTGAAAAGCTGAAGGTAATGCTGTCCTCAGCAGATATGGAATATTACGCCATTAGCTGTGATATGCTGGATAGCGGGAATGCCCAGTCCCGATGCGCATTCCGGAGAATCCTAGAGGACGCCCGGGGGCAATGCGGGTTTGATGCAGCCGGCGCAAGAGTATTTGTTCAGGTTTTCCCCTCAAAAGAAGG
Source organism: Clostridiales bacterium (assembly GCA_018370615.1). Taxonomy (GTDB): domain Bacteria; phylum Bacillota; class Clostridia; order Oscillospirales; family CAG-272; genus Avispirillum. Next base: position 3,630 of record JAGZAC010000085.1, on the reverse strand, counting down.
AGGCTGCGAAATGTTTGTAACCAAGCTGGGTGATTCTACAAAAATTCATCTGCAATCCCAGACCAGTAATAAGAAGTTTTTTTATGTCTATAGCTTTGATTGCCTGAATAAATTGCTGGAGGCGTGCGCCGCGATGCATCGTCTGCAATACAGTGATGAAAGCTACGCCTACGCCGACACCAGACGAAAACGATATTTTCTGACACTGGAAACAGATATTCCAAATCTCTCGGAATTCGGCGGGCGAAAATGCCGCAACAATGTTAGGTATTACATAGCAGAGCATTGTAAATTAATTTGTTCGGACGCAGTCGGCCATCTTGCAGATCTAGCATAACATATTCGTTTAAAAAATTTTTTAATAAAGGAAATTTTAATGTCCCAAGACCCCCTTGTGGGAAGGTGTTATACACCTCCGGGGGCATTGTCTGCAACATTTATTATTCCAAGGCTCCCTTGTGTAAAGGGGGCTCCCGCGTTAGCGGGTGGGGGATTGTTTGCAACGACAACCCTTCCGCCACGGCTACGCCGTGCCACCTCCCCTTACACAGGGGAGGCTTTAAGTTTTCTATGGCCCTTTGTGGGGAGGCTTTTTTCATTCAAGATAGTAGGTTCTTCAAAAATATTTCTCCTAAAAATGTAAAATACCTCTTGACAAATAATACTATGTGTTGTATAGTATATTGCAACAGGAGGTATATACATGGATATGCAGCTGAAGCGTGGCCTGTTGGATGTATGTGTCCTGGCTGCGATCAAAAAAGAAGATTCCTATGGGTATAAAATCATCAAGGATATGAAACCATACGTAGAAATCTCAGAATCGACCCTATACCCCATTCTCAGGAGGTTGGAAAGTGCAAATCAGTTGACCGTTCGATCCGTAGAGCATGCCGGAAGGCTGCGGAAATACTACCATATTACACCGGCCGGTCTGGAGCGAATCGCTGCCTTTCAAGAGGAATGGAAGGAAATTCTTTCGATTTATCAATTTATTACCAGGGAGGAAAAAGAAAATGCATAAGCAGGATTTTCTCACCGCATTGAGCGATGCGCTGTACGGACTGCCGCAAAGCGACATAGAACAATCCATCGAATATTACAGCGAAATTATTGACGACCAAATGGAGGATGGAATCAGCGAGGAGGAAGCTGTGGCGTCATTAGGGGCTCCTGATGCGGTTGCAAAGCAAATCTTGATGGATACCACACTACCGAAGCTGGTAAAGGCAAAAGTAAAGCCATCTCGGACACTGCGCGCCTGGGAAATCACTTTGCTAATTCTAGGATCTCCCATTTGGGCTTCTCTCCTGATAGCAGCTGTATCTGTTCTGCTGTCCCTATATATCACAATTTGGGCAGTTATTGTTTCCCTATATGCAGTCGACCTTACATTTGCTGTAGGAGCTCTGCTTGGTCTTGTGCAGGGAGGAATCTTCATCGGTACCGGGAACGTTGCAGCAGCACTGTTCTATCTCGGCGCTGCTATTGCCTGTTTTGGTCTTGCTGTGCTGTCGTTTTTTGGATTTAACAAAGTCACTGCAAAACTTATAATTGTCAGCAAGCAGTTTGTATTGTGGATGAAATCTCTATTTATCAGAAGGAGGAAAGAGCAATGAAGAAGGTGAAAAAAATATGGATCCTCATTGCAATAATATGTGTCATTGTCGGATGTGTTGTCGCCGGAGCAGCGGCAGCACATGCAGGATTTGATTTTACTAAATTCAATACTGCCGCACAGGAAGAGAAAACATACTCCGTAACAGAGTCCTTTGAAAATATCGATATTCAAACAACTGAGTGTAATATTATCCTGCTTCCTTCCGAAAAGAATGTCTGCGAAATTGTATGCACTGAAAGTGACAAAATCACGCATGCTGTTTCCGTGGAAAACAATACTTTAAAAGTTGTCCGAGAGGATACACGCAAATGGTATGAACGAATCGGTGTATTTTTCAGCGTATCCAATTTTGAAATTGAAGTATATCTTCCGAGAAGAGAATATGAAACATTAGAAGCATCCAGCGCAAGCGGTGACATCGTCGTGTCAGATGCCTTTACCTTTAGCGAGGTGGAGATGTCCACTACCAGTGGGAATATAACTTACGCATCCAATACAAAAAACGCTTGGAATGGAGAAACGTCCAGTGGAGATATTGAAATTAAAAATATAATAGGCGGAGCTGTGAATGTTAAATCTACCAGCGGCGAAATTACTCTGGAAGAATGTCAGGCTGATGCTATAGAGCTAGTGTCTACCAGCGGAGACATCTCTTTGGAAGATACGATCGCAGAGACACGGCTTTCCATCAAAACCACCAGCGGGGAGGTATCGCTGGAAAGCTGTGACAGTGAAGATATTGCAATTCAAACGATCAGTGGAGATGTAATTGGCACCCTGCGTAGTGAAAAACAATTTATTACAAGCACTACAAGTGGAAATATTTCCCACCCGGACAGCACTTCAGGGTCACAAAAATGTACCGTTAATACAACCAGCGGAGATATTCGACTTACTGTAGAATAAAAGAAACCTTCTCACCTGTAACAACCCCTCCGACTCGCCATAGGCGAGCCACCTCCCCTTGCACAGCGGAGGCTGAAATTACGTAGGCCCCCTTGTGTAAAGGGGGCTCCCGCGTTAGCGGGTGGGGGATTGTTCACAATGACAACCCCTCCGCCACGGCTACGCCGTGCCACCTCCCCCCTCCCAGGGAAGGCACAAACGATAAAAAGCCCCCTTATGGGGAGGCTTTTTCCTTTTTAGAAGGCAGGATTATCCACATGGAGAGACTTAAGTTTCTTCACAGTATTACCGATTTATGCCTGGACACATGACAATTCATATTCACCGCTACAGGAAGGCCGGCAATATGGGTAGGCGCGTGATTCACGCGCACCGCCAGTGCAGTAGTATCTCCGCCAAACCCCTGGGGGCCGATCCCCGTTTCATTAATCGCACGGAGAAGCTTTTCCTCCAAATTCCTGTAACGGGCATCCTCCGCAGGTGTATCCCGCAAAAGCGCCGTTTTTGCCAGCAAAGCGACACCCTCAAAATTCGCGCCAATCCCAACCCCCACCACAATTGGAGGACATGGATTTGCACCGGCATGCAGTACGCTGTCTATTACAAACTGTATAATATCCGCTTCTGTTGCAGAGGGAGTAAACATTTTGAGCGCACTCATATTTTCGCTGCCAAACCCCTTGGGGGCAGCCGTCAGCCGAACGGACCCCGCTAGACTTGGATCTGCCGAGAAAGAAACATGCAGTGCGGCAGGTGTGTTATCCCCCGTATTGGTCCGATCATATAAGGGATCCCGCACAATTGATTTGCGCAGGCTTCCTTCTACATATGCTCGGCGGGCCCCATCGTTTACCGCATCCTCCAGGTCGGCATCTATATATACGCCGCGCCCGATTTCACAGAAAAGCACGGCCATGCCGGTATCCTGACAGATGGGAACATCCATTTCATCCGCCGCTGCAATATTTTCCTCCAGCGTATCCAAAACGCCGCGGGCAACCGGATCCCGCTCCCGAGATTTTGCCGAGGAAATCAGATGGCAGACGGCCGGCGGCAAACGATAATTTGCCTCAATAAAAAGGGCACGCACCGCGTCGGATATG
>JAGZAC010000084.1 GCA_018370615.1 Clostridiales bacterium | reverse complement strand
CCCCAATTATACAAAATTCTTATTTTGCCGGCTTGCCAGGCAAAATTGGAATTTTGTAAGCCCAAGCCGCCGTCGGAGGTGGCGGCGGCTCGTGGGCGACTAATTGGGGGCATAAGTGCCGGGCGGTCCAGGGCCAGACAGCCACGCCAGCACTTGTGCTGCGTGTGGCTGTAGGCCCGCATGTAGGAGGAATCAAAGAAAAAAGCTCTGTAGAAGAAAAGTGCAGCTTTCTATTGACAAACGTGCAAATTTGTGGTATAGTGCAAGTAGGGATGGTACTTATACGGTACAAAAAAACCTGTGCACCGTACCCATAGTCAACGGGCTGACTACCTCTTGACTTGCACAGGCGTCACTTAAGGACCTGCACAACGTGCAGGTCCTTTTGTTTTGTACCGGCAAGTTTCCATTCCCTGCCCGTCCGGCGAGGACCCGCCCCCGCAGGGGCGGAATACCCCTCCGTCAGCTTCGCTGACACCTCCCCTTCACAAGGAAGGGGAGGCTTATAGGGGCGTGCGGTTTGCCCCTGCATCATTGGCGCCCAGCGCAGCGATGGCGCCAGGGGCCGCCGCCCAGGGTGAGGTGGCCGAAGGCCACCGAAGCCGGCGCGAGACGCCCCTAGTGGGGCCGCAGCGTGGCCCCGCTGGGGCGGCGTCGCCAGGCGGATGTGGCGAGCAGGAGCGCCGGAGGCGCGCGCGAGCCGCCCGCCGCGGCGGCGGCCATCCAAGCCCCCCTCTAGCCCTCCTTGTGTAAAGGAGGGTGTCGGCGAAGCCGACGGGAGGATTGTCCTATGGAGGCTTTTGACCGTTAGGGCAAAAGCAACCTAGGGGAGGCGCGGAGCGACTCCTGGCCCCCGGCCATACAAACAGTTTGCACTTTCCTTCATTATAGTTACTTGATATAGAGGACAGAATGTCATCAAGATGGGTGCAGATGCGTTTTGTTCTGAGGGGCGGGAAACGCCCGCCCCTATTGACTTTTCAGACCTTTTTACCCCAATTCCCGAGAATCTTGCGCGACACAAAGTGCGCGCTAAGTACATCCCCCAGCCAGATGGCTCTCTTCGGCTGGCTATGATTCAGGCTTCTACACGTCCCATTTTTCTGCCTTCAGGCCTGGAAGCTACAGGAAGAAAAGAGTCTCATCTACTCAGCATACCTACAGAAGATACAGACCCGGACAATCTCCGCAGAGCTTCCCGAAGGGCAAAGATGAGAGCTATGGATTTTATTCTTTGCAATCACGACCTGGATACTTTTGCAACCCTCACCTTTGACCCTGAAAAAATACAGCGGGACAGTTGGGAAAAAACCTATGGAGCTGCACGCACATGGCTTTCCAACAGGGTACAGCGCAGCGGCCTCAAGTACATCATGGTTCCAGAGTTTCACAAGGATGGAGACAGCATCCATTTTCACGCCGTTATGAATGCTTCTGCTTTGGACCTTGTTGAGGCCAGATATTCAGATTCTGGAAGGCTTATCAAACGCCGCAAGCAGGGTGAGGTAAAGCAGCTTTACAATCTCGCCGACTGGATCTGCGGCTGGTCCTCCTTGGAGCGCATCTCCGGCAAGGGGAGCAGAGACAAGGTAGCAAAGTATATATTCAAGTATATGGGAAAGCAGTTGGGCCAGAGAATTGGCGGCAGGTATTTCCTCCATGGAGGTCAGCTTGCTGCACCTGTCTACAGATACGGGGAAGAAATCGAAGAGTTTCTCGGAGACGGCGGCCAGGAAACAGATAGGTTCTCTGTAGATGTGACTGACAATGTGGTTTATACGGAGGTTTCGTTTTTGTGACAACCCCTCCGGCGGCAGAGCCGCCACCTCCCCTTGCACAGGGGAGGCTTGGCTTAAGTGGCTCCCTTGTGTAAAGGGAGCTGGCTCCGCGTAAGCGGAGTCTGAGGGATTGTTTTTCTTTACAACTTGGAGGTGTCTTTCCTGTAATGCCTAACAAGACAATTGATGCTCTTGTGTTTTGCCCGTTCTATGTCTGTGAATCCAGGTGCTGCATCACCTGTGAGGGGATTTTGGAGGATTGTTCTTTGACCCATCGATTTCGAAATGAGCGCCTGAAGCATGTGCATGAGTATGATTTTTGCACAAGCCCCGCTTGTGTGAACTGTCCTGTCTTTCTGGCATTACAGGAAAAATATGACGAAAGGAGAAAACCCTATGATTTCAAATCGTGATATAGAAATTGCTCGCACTTGCAGCGAGGGGCTGCAGAAACTTTATGACCTCTCTCATGAGTGGTACAGACTTCACGGGCTTGGGCTCCCTTGGATTGCATATTTTCGGGACCAGATTATGCGCATGCATACAGAGCTGGATGCTTTCGTCACAGCTTGGTCTACTGAAGCTCCCAACGATGACGCCCATTCCGTGAATGTGAGCGGCCTCGGTCACACCAACGGCAATCGTTTTTGACACTTTGGGATTGTCAAATTGAAAGCGAAATATCTTTCCCCTGGGGAAATAGATGCAATCTTCAGCCGCCTGTCTAAGGATAGGCGGCTTGTGTTTTCTGTGGCCCTGGAAACTGGCCTTAGAATTGGTGATGTGTTGAAAATACGCAAAAGAGATATTTCCCAAATTGCTCCAGATGCCCTTAAAATCGCCTATATCGCGCAAAAGACCGGAAAGAAGGGAACTTGTACCCTAAAAGGGCAAACGGCCAGGGAAGTCATGTTTTTGGCAAAATTACGCAGAGGTTTCCTCTGGAGCTCCAATGCTAAGTGTGGCCATATCACCAGACAGACAGCCTGGAACTGGTTCAAAGAAGCAGCAAAAGAGGCAAAAATTGACGTGAATGGTGTTTCACCCCATGCACTGAGAAAATCTTTTGCCGTAAAGCTTCGGCATGAACAGGGAATGGAGGCGGCAAAAACCGCACTCCAGCACTCTGATAATGCTACTACGGCAATCTACGCCTATGCAGATATCTACGCAGGAAAAGACCCAAATGCTCCTGTTCTTTGGTGCCAGGTGGACCAATTGGTAGACCTGATTGTGGAAAAGCTGAATGATGCCTCCCCTGTGTAGGACTTGCACAGCAAGTCCCGGGGTGGTGGCAGCGAAGCTGACGGAGGGGTTGTTACAATCCCCCAGGCGGCTTACGCCGCCATCCCCCTTTACAAAAGGGGGACTTACGTTGGTATTGCAGGAACCCTTTGTTAGCCGCTCGAAGGAGCGCAATCTCTGATTGCGTCTCCTGAAGGCGGTCATTCTCCAAAAGCGCAGCTTTTGGAGAAACTTTTCTTCTAGGATTCTGCAGCAAAAAGAGAGGACTAGTCCTCTCTTTTTGGGCTGACCCAAATCCATATGACGTCCATTTCCGGCGTCATTCTGTAGATATGTTGTTCATATCCAGGCATATCATGATAAGGAATCTTTTCGCCCACCTTCCAGCGGCAGTCATCTCTGGTTCTTTTGGGATTTCCATCGGGAAATCTTTCTTCGTATATGCAGAACCTCATGGTTATGTCCTGCATAAGGTGCTCGATTTTCATTGTCCTTGGCTCGAATTCTTCTCCAAACAGACTGCAGATGGTGACCCACACCTGCATGTTTCTTGGGGCTTCATCTCTTACTTTTTCTAGAGCTTTGATTAACGTCATGGCTTGTACCATCCTTTCTGCCGCCTTGCGGCGCCCCAGCAGGAACAGCGCCCCGAAAGTCAAGGCCCAAAGGGGTGGAGATTTTCGCAGAAAATACGACCCCGTGCCTTGACTGAAACGGCCAGCGCCCACTTCATGGGCGCTGTTACAATGGAAAGGCGCAAGGGAAGCTGCATCCCAGCTTCGTGTCTTTTTTGCGGCTGTGCCGCCTATTCGCCCATCGGAACGCCGCAGGCGTTTTGATGCGGCGTTTTCCAAAAAGCTGTTGCTTTTTGGAAATTCCTATGCTATTATGTTTGTATATTCTTGGAAAGGAGCGTCCTTTTTCAAGCAACTGTATTGCAGCTTTCTTTCTCAGCCTTACACGCAAACAGCTACATCCAAACATCCCTCAGAAAGTCACACTCCAAATTACACAAAGAAACTTCATGAGGGGACGGCGCCGCGCAGACAAGCGAAGCAAGAGCGTGGGCTCGCCCACGCACAGCGGAGCGCAGGATGCAGCTGGGCGCAGCCCAGCAGGAGCAAAGTGCCGCAGCGACAGCGAGGCGTGTGCGACGGCGGCGCCTCCACTGGGCGATGAGCACGGCGCTGGCCATGCCCCCAATTATACAAAATTTGTATTTTGTTTAATTGTTGATTTATATTAGGAGGTCAATAAATGCTATTATCTATCGATATCGGTAATTCTGTAATCAAGTTTGCTGCTTACAAGCTTCCCTCCTTCGATAAAACAGCCGGATTTCACGTGGCCTCCTTTTCTATCAAAAGTCCTGACGAATACAGATTACTGATGAATCAATTTCTTTCTGAAGCTCAACTATCTGAACAAATTGATGCTTCGGTAATCGCTTCCGTGGTGCCATCTCTCACCGGTCCCATTTATCAGGCTGCAATGCAAATCTGTGGCTGCAAGCCTTTTATTATTGGAACCGGAACCCATACAGGATTTAAAATCAATATTGATATACATTCCCAGCTTGGTGCTGATATTGTAGCAAATGTAGCTGCCGCCCGACTTGCGCTAACCCCTCCTTTCGTTGTTATAGATATGGGTACCGCTACTACACTGACAGCCGTTGACAGAAACGGTAATATTGCCGGTACTATCATTCATCCCGGCTTAAAAATTTCCCTTGATATACTTTCTCATTCCGCCGCACTGTTGAACGATGTTCCGTTAACAAAACCTTCTGTTCTCATTGGACAAAATACTATCACAAGCATACAAAGCGGTATAATTAACGGCCATATCTGTATGATTGACGGATTTATTCAACAGCTACATGAAACACTATGTAATACGGATGGAACATTGTCACTGATTGCAACTGGCGGACATGCTGAAACCGTCATTCCCAATTGTCGGCACAAAATGGAGATAGATCCAGATCTCACTGTGCGCGGTGCTGCTGTTCTCTACCATTTGAATCGAAAACGCTGTTGAATTATACAAAATTTTTCATGGGTAATCCGACTGCGGTCTGATTATAAATTTTATGCATGCGCCTCACCAAACAAATGTTTGGACGGCAGCATTGGGTGAAAGCCCCGGAGGTATTCTATGTCAAAGACCATTGACACACGAGCAAAAACGCTGCGCCTGGTACAGCTGGCGTTTTTAACCGCTCTTGTAGCTGTATTGCAGCTGCTCTCGTACTACATCGCAACACCGAACTTTTCCCTGTCGCTCGTTTTGCTGCCTATTATGATTGGCGGCGTGCTCCTTGGCCCCGGCGCAGGCGCTTTTCTCGGCGGTGTGTTTGGTATTGTAACCTTTATCGCGTGCGCTGCGGGCCTTGATAAAAGTGGTTTTCTTTTGTTTACCATTAACCCCATGTCCACCTTCGCGATTTGCTTTGTGAAAGGAATCCTGGCGGGACTCATATCCGCTTTAGTTTATAAGCTGATGCGAAAACTGACAAAAAATCGGCTTTTGCCTTCCGTTTTAGTGGCGTCTGCTTTTACACCTCTCGTAAATACCATTGTGTTTTATATTGGTATGATCTTGTTTTTCCGCCCAACCTTGACTGAGTGGGCTGGCGGAACCGATATTCTTACCTTTGTATTTCTAGCACTGATTGGTGTAAACTTCCTTGTGGAGTTTTTCATCAATGTCATCCTGTGCCCGATTCTTGCACTAGCCCTTTCCAAAACAAAGCGTTTGCGCAATCAGTTTTAATCATTAATAAATTGAAAATTATAGAACCTGCTTCTACATTTTCCTTGCATTTTTTCATCTTTCGTGATAATATATTTGTATATACAAATTCGGAGGTTGATAACATGGCTGCACCTAAAGTAAAAGTCCGCGTTATGTATTCTACAAAAAAAGCAAAAGTAAAAACCTTTGCTACTGCGATTGCCGAGGCATTTAAATGTCTGGTGAATGACATCCCCCCGGCATTTCCCTGCGACAAAGAGCGCGTAGTATTTATCGGTATGACAATTAAAGACGAGCCCAATGACCAGCTTCGTCTCTTCTGCCGGCAGCTGACCAAGCAGGCGGCAATCAATGTGGCAATCTTTGTAGACGGCCCGGACAAGGCTGAAAATAAGGGTCTGCAGACCGTCATCGATATATTAAAGGAAGCAGGTACCAACGTACTTGAAGATGACATTTACTATGTAAACGGAGGCCCTGCCCTTTTCGGCGGCAAGAAGATTTCGCTGGAAGAAAGAACGGAAATCGTTCGCTGGGCAGAAGGTATTGTTGCAAAGGTTTCCTAAATGATAAGCAGCCGTTATTCTTTAAAATAACGGCTGCTTTTTTAATAAAATTCAGAAAAAAACAATCCCCCAGACTCCAATACGCAGCCCCAGCTCCCTTAGCGGCTCTGCAAGAGACGCCTGTACGGAAGCCTGCACAAACCTAAGCCTCCCCTGTGCAAGGGGAGGTGTCAGTGAAGCTGACGGAGGGGTTGTACAAGATTATCTTCTAAACAAATTTTTACATTTAAAGCAATAAGTCAAAGTGAAACATCTATATAATTAACAGTGGTCCAGACAAGCAGTTGTTATGCAATTGGACTTTATTCGAGATGTATTGTTGGCCGCAAGCGCAAAAACGATTATGTAACCAAAAGGAGAACAAAAATGAAGATCAACCGTCGGGGATATGAAACACTGCTTTCAGCGGACGAGAAAATATTATTTTTGGTTGCAGGAAGTATTTTTGTTTTCGATATCAGTGGCGAAAAGGCCGTAGAACTGAAACGCTTCAATGATTTGAAAAATCCAGACAATATTGCAGTTTCTACTGACGGGCGGTTGATTGCATACAGCAACACATTAGGACACATTGCAGTGCACGATTTGGAAAGCGGGGAACTTCTGGTGAAGAGCAAATGCACTTCCCGCGAAGGTGACGGTTTATTTTTTATCAGCAATGATAAGCAGATTCTTTCCTCCGACTGGGATGGGAATGTGTTTATTTTGGATATTGAAGGCGGAGGATTCTCTATCATTCGCAACTTGTCACACTTTCCGCTTATAAGTTTAATCGATGAAAATAA
>JAGZAC010000083.1 GCA_018370615.1 Clostridiales bacterium | reverse complement strand
TTTCTATGATGTTTTTGGGAGTGAGCCCGTCTGTGGTCTGCACAGCCTTTTGTCCCTTTAGCTGGTCTATCCGCTGCAGCCAGGAGCCGTTTTCCATTTGGGGCAGGATTTCCAGCAGCTTTTGCAGCACAGTCTTTATGTCTCCGCAGATGCCGATGTTTGCGGAGATGTTTTTATCAATTTCCGATAGGTCAATATCTATGTGGAGGATGGTTCTGTCTCTTTTATAGGCTTCCGGATCCCCAGTGGCGCGCTCGGAAAAGCGTACACCCAGCGCGATAATCAGATCGCTTTCCGCCTCGGCAATGGATGCCGCATATGTACCGTGCATGCCGCACATTCCAAGGTTCCATTCATACCCGGCGGGCAGTGCGGTGATTCCCATCATACTCAGGCCCACGGGAGCACAGACGCGATGGGAAAGCTCCAGCAGCTCCTTTTCTGCGCGGGAAGCGACTACGCCGCCTCCCGCGTAGATATAGGGCCGCTTGGCGCGGGTGATGGCTGCGGCCGCCTCCTCTATATCCCCGTAGATTTGTACTGGTGCCTCTGTATCTGCCGGCGCCAGGCCTTGGTAATCACAGACTTCTGTCTGTATATTTCTCGGTATGTCCACCAGCACCGGTCCCTTTCGGTCGCTGCCGGCGATGCGGAAGGCTTCATGAAGGGTAAACTCCAGCTCCTGTATATCTCGCAGTACAAAGTTGTGCTTTACAACAGGTTGGGTGATTCCCACAATGTCCACTTCCTGGAAGCTGTCTTTCCCAAGAAGGGGGACATCTACGTTTCCGGTAATGGCCACCAGGGGTACGCTGTCCAAATAAGCATTGGCGATTCCGGTGACAATGTTGGTGGCTCCGGGGCCGCTTGTAGTGATGACTACACCGGTTTTTCCTGATGTGCGCGCATATCCGTCGGCGGCGTGGGCGGCGCCCTGCTCGTGCGCGGTGATGATATGGTTTATGCGGTGTGCGTTTTTGTATAATTCATCATACAGGGGCAGCACGGCGCTGCCCGGATACCCGAACACGGTGGTCACTCCGTGTGCGCACAGCTGTTCTATGATGATTTGTGCTCCGCTTTTTTTCACGTAAAGCCCTCCCAAAAGAAAACCCCCTGCAGCGAATGCTGCAAGGGGTGGATTTCGTCCTACCCTCAATCAGCACAACGCAAAACAACACTATCATGCAAAATGATAATGCTGACAACCACGATTGTGCTGAAACTCGCCAGGGTCATGGCAGCGTCCTCCTGATGATTTTCTCCATCATATCACAAGATATTTCTCTTGTCAATCGGCATTTTACACATATCTTGCTTTTGTGGGCGGGTAAGTATACAATACATAGTGAGGTTCAAATAAGAAAGAGGTACTGTAGAATGAGAAGACGGGATAGGGAAGTAACCGACCTTGGGGAAATATGCGCCATTTTGGACGCCTGCAAAACCTGCCATGTGGCGATGCAGGATGATACGGAGGGATATATTGTCCCGCTGAACTATGGATATACTATAGAGAAGGGAGTTCTCACCCTTTATTTTCACAGCGCTCCGGAGGGGCGGAAAATCGATATTTGGCGAAAAAGGAGGGATGTTTGCTTCGCTATCACCAGAGAAGGCGCGCTTTTTCCAGGGTCCTCTCCCTGCGCATATGGATATGCTTTTTCCAGTGTAATCGGCTGGGGAAGGGTGGAATTCATCGAAGAGGTAGAGGAAAAGTGCCGTGCTTTGTCGGTACTGTTCCGACATCAAACGGGACGGCAGGTTACATTTACAAAGGAGCAGACAAAATCTCTGTGCATATATAAAATCATTTGTACCAAGTATACGGCAAAGCAAAGGCCCGTGTCTGGGATATGAATCTTTCCAGTATTGCTTTTATTTCAGAAGTGTTTCATAGGTAAAATGCTTATAGGACCTGCGCATCATCCAAATTGCCGCGGCAGCACAGAGAATGCCGAAGATTAGGAAAATCCATATGCTGAGCAGCAGAAGTCCGGAAAACTGGGCCGCCGCCAGCAAAATGACAGGCAGCACAAGAAAGACGCCCCGTTGCTGGGCTTCCTCTACGGTCTGTGCTTTGGCCGAGCCCTGTACAATCAAGGTGATCGCCAGCAGGGAAACGGCTGGAGACACCAATAGGAGCAGCACAATCCAGTTGATGTTGGGGAGAATCAGATGTTCCATGAGAAAAAAGCTTTCTGCCTCCACCACAAAAAGCATGGCGACAAAAGACAGCAAGGAGACAGCCATGGAAAGCAGAAACGCAGCCAGGATTTTTGCGTAGAAAATCTGCCGCAGAGACATGGGGCAATACAGCAGTGTTTCCAGGGTCCGCTTTTCCTTTTCTCCTACAAAGGAGCTTGCCGCCATCACGGAAGCGGCCATGATGGGGATCATCAAAAAGAAGAGGGGAAGCATGCTGTTGAAGACCAGGTCTACGACAGTTTCTCTTAATTCTGCTGTCGGCAGGTTCGCAGGAAGCAGCGTGGCAAGAGACTGAAGCTCCTCCGACTCTAAAGGAGCAAAGGCAATGACGCAGATGAGTACAGTGGGCAGAAGTACTGTCATTACAAGAGGAACAATCAACAAAGCGGAAAACAGACGGCGATTGGCGGTAATGGCGCGGATGTCTTTTCGGATGAGAGCTTTTTCCATAGACCGTTTCATTGTGCAGCCTCCTGCTTTTGGGCAATTTCTAAAAAATGGAAGTAAATTTCTTCCAGGGTAAGTTCTCTGGCAGACACATGGTACACATTCCCGCCCTCTGCAACGATCGCTTTGACGATCTCCGGAATTTCCTTTTCCTCTGATACGGAAATTGTGTAGACATCCCCTTCTTTTTTCTGCAACTCCAAATGCGCCGGCACCCGGTCTGCTCGAATGGTGACGGGGATATTCGATGCGGTGCGGGAGCGCAGGTCCTGAAGTGATCCGACTGTCAGAAGATGCCCATTATCTACAAGACCGTAGTAGGTGCAAATTTCCTGGGCATAGCGCAGCTGGTGCGTGCACAAAAACACGGTAGTGCCTGCTTCCCTTGCCAGTCGGCGGATCAGATCGTTTACATTTTTTGCGCTTTCCGGGTCCAGTCCTGAGGTGGGTTCGTCTAAAAACAAAATTTTTGGGCTGTGGAGCATGGCCCTGGCCAGAGAAAGCCGCTGGCGCATGCCAGTGGAATAGGTGGAGAGCCTTTGCCCGGCAGCTTTCGTCAGAGCAAGCCCCTCCAGCAGTTCTTCGGCCCTTCTGCTGCCTTCTTTTTCCGATATGCCGAATATAGAGGCATAAAACAGCAGGTTTTCCATACCGGTCATGTTGTTGTACATTTGGGCGTGCTCCGTGACAAATCCCGATATGCTGTGGACTGCTGCGGGATTTTTGGATGGGTCCAGATCAAATACCCGGCAGGTGCCGTTTGTGGGTGTGAGCATTCCACCCAAAAGTTTTATTGTGGTGGTTTTGCCGGCCCCGTTGGGTCCCAAAAACCCGAAAATTTCTCCCGGGTCCAGAGAGAAGGAAACAGCCTCCAGGGCGGATTTGCCAGGGGTATATATTTTGGTCAGGTTTTCTGCGGCTACAGCCTTCATATGGTTCTCCTTTTAGAATTTCTTACATTGTAGCACAATTCCTATTGGAAAACAATTGTTTTTTACTGTTGCATGTGGTACAATAAAGCCAAGAAATTCGGGGGTGTAAGGATGAAAAACAGGCTGCTTTTGCGCATTTTGCTTTGTGTTTGTCTGATGCTGGGCTGTGGAGCCTTTTGCCTTCTGGCATATATGCAGGTTACGGAGCGGCAGGCGGCCGTATCGGAACTGGACCGCCGTATTGAGGAGGGTGCCCCCGATGTTTTTGTCAATGCTGCGGCCCAGCGGGACTTTGATATATACCTGAACTGGGGCCCGGCCAGCGAGTGGGACGATGCTTTGTACACCATTGTTGCGCCTGAGGGATTTTTGCTGCGCAGCTATTCTCAGTATTGGGACGAGGCAAATCTGCAAAGTTTATATGAAGAGCTGATGCGCAACAAGCATGGAGAAGAGGTAAATTATTTGGAGGAAGTGACCGTATATCCGGAGGAAAACGAAAACGCCTTAGCATCTCATGCTTCTTCCACGGAAACCCTGCTGCTCACACCCCATTTTCCCGCCCTGCAGGAGTTTTCCATTTCTCTTTCCCGATACACGGGAACCATCAGCTTATACGGCGGGGACGTTATTCATACGGTGGAGGGAATGGCAAAAACGCTCAGCCATGAGTACGGCCATCACTTTGTGTCTTACTACATGTTTGATGACCTCATGGATGCGGATGCAGATGTGGAAACGTATATCCGCATTCGGGGACTGCCGGAGGATAAGGTTTTGAACCGAAGTGACAACGCTGATGACGTACAGTATTTGGATATGCATTATTGGTATGTGGGAGAGATTGCCGCAGAGGATTATGTGCTTCTGATGGGCTCTCCCGCCACCCGGCAGGTGGTGGACTGCTACGACGTGCGGGATCTGCTTTACGGTGCCGTACAGCCAGAGGCATCTCTGGCAAACGGAGCAATGAATTTGTTTCCCCAGGAAAATCTGATGATCCCACTTGCCTCGGATGTGGAGGGGCTGAAGGAATATTTTTACAGCTTTATCGGCGAAACACCCACTCCCACGCCGCAGACACCGTCTTTTGACCTGCGCATAGAGCAGGACAGCGTAGGGTATCAGCTGGAGGATGGGTATGAAACATTTGTGCACTATAAAATTCGGTGGGACAAGCCCTATGCGGAGGTGGGCGTGGTATATACACTGCTGTGCTACGATTCGGAAAATTACAGCATTATTCCTATAAAGACGGTGCATGACGGAGAGGAAGCGCTGGCCTACATCGGCACGGTGACGGCAGATTATGGCAGCAGTATAATGTATATGTCAGATAGGATGGATACCGGCACGAAGACCTTTCATGTGAGCGCTGTTCTGCCGGATGGAACTGTGGCGCTGTCTGAGCCGCTGACCTACACCTTTGACTGACGGGGGCGCATATGAAAAAAGGACTTTGTTTACTTTTGCTTCTGCTTTCTGTTCTCCTTCTTTCCGGATGTGTGAGCGGTACAGTTTCCTGCGGTATAGATAAAGACGGTCAGGCGTTTTTACGCTACGAGGCCCAGGTGGACCTTTCCGATATGCCACAGGCGTACAAGGAAGCGGTGACGCAGGCGGTGGACGACCTGGCGGAGGAGTACGCTGCGCTGGATTTTACTGTGGAGCAGGAGGATGCGGAGGACTGCATTCTGCTGGAGATGGAGCGCAGGGTGCAGGGAGACTCCTATGCGGACGCTTTTGAAGCACTTCGAGAGCTATTGACGGATGAAGAGATCACCCCTTTTGTCCAAGTGGAGATGAGGGAGGAGCATACAGATCGGGAACAGTATTTTTCCATTGCTGCACAGGCGGATGGGGAGAGTATTGTAAAAACGGTCCGTGCCGAAGAATTACCGGCGGACCTGCGGGAGACGGTTGCCAATTGGGTGGAGGATTCTGCGCTGGACTTTACCCTGGAGCTGCCGGGACATACATACACCTCAGCAGGAGAGGTGACGGCGGACTCTGACAATATTTGCCGGGTGACAGTTCCCATGGAGCTGGACGGACAGGCAAGCATAGATCTCACTACCCGATTTACTTTGGAGGATGGGAAAATTGCGCAGGTACCCTTGGAAAAGCAAATACAAACATTCACATGGCTCCAGTTTTCTCTTCTGGGCGCTGCGGTGCTTTTTCTGATAGCCGCGTTTATACTGATAATAGTAAAAATTGTAAAAGGGCGAAAAGCAAAATAAAAAGGCGGCACTGGCACGAAAAATAGTTGTTTCTGCTTGATTTTCCTGCCATTTTTGGATTATAATAAGCTGTAAAGGTATAATTAAAGATGATTATTTTAATTAACGGGCCTTTTGGAGTTGGCAAAACATCGGTTGCCACTCTTTTAAATGAAAGTCTTGAGGATTACATAATCTTTGACCCTGAGGAAGTCGGCGGCATGCTTCGTAATATCGTTACGGAGGACATACTGTATCCAAAAGAAAAAACCGATGATTTCCAAGACATAATATTATGGAAAGAATTAACTGTACTAATTGCAGCAAAATTGATGGCTACATATAATACAAATCTAATTATACCTATGACTATTTATAAACTGGAATATTTCAATTATATTATTTCAGAGCTAAGAAAAATAGATTGTCAAGTTTATCATTTCTGCTTGTTGGCACAAAGACAGACCATTATAGATAGATTGTTGGAACGCGGAGAAAAAATCGGGTCTTGGCCATTCGAACAAATTGACAAGTGTTTGTATTCTTATGAAAACAACATGGGAATGTTCGGTAAGATAATTTTTACTGATTGTTTATCTGTAAAAGATATTACAGCTGCTATTCTAAACACTGTTTTAGAATAGAAATTACAACAACAAGAGTTGCGTTTCAAGCAGTATCCAAGTATATTTTGGTAGATTTTAAAATGTTTTTATTGATAAAAAGGAAAATGAAATGAAAATTGTAGACATAATTGCCCAAGATGTACCTTCCCTTTCTTTTGAGGTTTTTCCTCCCAAAACAGAAACAAATTTTGAAAGTGTAAAGACGGCTACAGAGGAAATTGCTAAGCTTCGCCCCTCCTTCATTAGCGTTACATATGGTGCCGGCGGAGGAACAAGCAAATATACCTTAGATATTGTAAAAAACATCGAACAGACGTATGGGGTGCCGACGCTGGCGCATCTTACCTGTGTTTCTTCCACCAGAGAGACGGTTGCGCAGAAAATAAAAGAAATAAAGGCAGCCGGTGTGACCAATGTAATGGCGCTCAGGGGGGACATCCCGGAGGCACTTGCGGGCGCTGACCGCAGCGGCTGGGAGTATCAGCATGCGGTGGATCTTGTATTGGAATTAAAAGCATCCGGCGCCGATTTTTGCATCGGCGGCGCCTGCTATCCAGAAATACATCCGGAAAGCACAAATCAAAAAGAAGATATTAAATGGCTGAAAGAAAAAGTGGATGCCGGCTGTGATTTTTTGACCACACAGATGTTCTTTGACAACAACCTGCTTTATAACTTTCTCTATAAAATCCGGGAGGCAGGAATCACCATTCCC
>JAGZAC010000082.1 GCA_018370615.1 Clostridiales bacterium | reverse complement strand
TGCCTTTGTTCTTTTCATAATCCCACTCTGCCGCTAAATTGGGATGTGTTGTCTGTAAGTCATTAAATCCCTCTACTACTTGTTTTCCCACACAAACCGGACAGTTTGTTCCAGAAGTTCGTTCACAAATTGCTGCTTTCCATTCATGCCCTTGTTTGCATTTCCACCAAACCTTTTTGTTTGACTTCGGCAACACATCATGAGGAGTAATACCAATGTTTCTCTCAGTATCCCACTCCTCGACCAATTCAGGATTTACAGTAGCTAAATCATTGATCCCTTTGTTAGCAATTCTCCCACTACAATAAGGGCATCCCGATCTACGACTTACTCGATGATTACAATCTTGCAACCAAGAATTCCCACACGTTTTACATTTCCACCAAACTTTTTTATTGCTGTGAGAAGAAATACTGTTAGGCAAAATCTCATTTTTTTCATAATCCCATTCTTTTGCAATGTCAGGATTAAGTGTTTCAAAATCGTTAACTCCTATGATGACTTTTTTGCCACTGCAATACGGGCAACCGCGATTCAACACAGTTCTGTTAGAAATTGAAGCATGATAACTATGGTTGTTTTTACACAGCCACCAAACCTTTTTATCTGAACCATAAGAAACATCAAATGGCGTCAATCCCTCGTTTTTAGTAGGATGCCATTCTTTTGCAAGTTCGGGGAATCTATACGCCAAACTTTTTTCTTTATCTTTCATATTTTCCTCCTCCGAACTTTACATATTAGCCACTTGCAACTATTCCTTTTTGTACTTTTTACATTGTGCGTTGCAAAAGTGTTGCAATGACATTTTCGTCAAAGCGCAAAGTGCCCGAAAGCACTTTGCTTCCAAGGGTTTCCGAGCACTTGTAAGCCAGTAGATATTATTCCCACTCAATGGTTCCAGTAGGCTTTGGAGTCAAATCATACAATACGCGGTTGACGCCCTTCACTTCGGCAGTAATTCGCTGAGTGATATGCTGCAGCAGCGCAAAGGGAACGTCCTCAACTGTAGCAGTCATTGCATCGATTGTATTGACTGCACGCAGAATCACCGGCCACTCATAAGTGCGGACATTGTCCCGCACTCCCACCGATTTTATGTCGGGAACAATGGTAAAATACTGCCATACTCGTCCTTCCAAGCCGGCCTTTGCAAACTCTTCCCGCAAAATTGCATCGGATTCCCGCACCGCTTCAAGGCGGTCCCTGGTAATCGCACCGAGACAGCGTACGCCCAGCCCGGGACCGGGGAACGGCTGACGATATACCATGCTGTTGGGAAGCCCCAGGGCAACGCCGCAGGCGCGTACCTCATCCTTAAACAGCATTTTCAAAGGCTCAACCAGTGCAAACTGCAAATCCTCCGGCAGGCCGCCTACATTGTGATGGCTTTTCACCGCCTTCACCGTTTTGGTGCCTGACTCAATAATATCAGGATAAATAGTGCCCTGCGCCAGAAACTGAATGTCGTCCAGCTTCCGAGCCTCTTCTTCAAATACCCGAATAAATTCGGCGCCGATAATCTTCCGCTTCTGCTCCGGATCTGCCACACCAGCCAACTTGTCCAAAAAGCGATCCACTGCATCTACATAAATCAACAGAAGAATCCACCCCACCGGATAAGGCCAGCAATACCTTTTTATCTCCCACCTGCCTGCGAATCAGCTCTATCTGATCGGCAATAAAGTTGTCCATATTCCAGTTTGCCTGCGCCCCGCAGGTATCAAAAACAAATTGGGACAACACCGATCTGCGCGCGCTCTCTTCGCTGGGCAGCTTCTCCTCGCCCTTGTGGTCCACGCACAGGATGGGAAGGCCGGACGCATACACTGCAGAAGAAGCATCTATTTCTTCACCGTCCACTACACGGTTGGGTCCGCCGTTCAAGATAATTCCCCGCACTCCCGGCAGTGCTGCCAGCTCGTCTGCGGAAATATCGTGAGGATAAATTTCCGAATACACACCCAGCGCGCGAATCTCACGAGCAAGCTTTGGATTTTCTTCACTTCCCAAGTCGAGAATAAGAATCATGTCCTGTTTCATATGGTTTGCTCCTTGTAAATATTTTTAAATGTTGATTGAATTTCTTTTGCATCAAAACACGGCAGCCACTAAGATGCAGCCGCAAGCAATAACCAGCAGAGCCTTATTTTCGCAGTCTCAAGGCTATTTACGATACAATATATTTTTTTGTACTTTTCCCCGATTGTTTTTTCGACTCAATATAGAAAAAATCACAACCGTTACCGCGGCTAGGACAACAACAATGAAATAGTAGACTGGCCTATCTGCTTCTGTCTCCTGTGCAGTACCTTCTGCAAGAAACTGCAGCTGCTGCGCAGTTTTTTCCTTGCTGCAGATCTCCACTTTGGAGACTTCCAAAACGGCATCCTTCTGTCCCCACAGAATGACGGCAATATATTCTACAGCAGAAGCATTTGAAAAATCACTTAAATCACAGGTTGCTGTAAAGTCGGAGTCCTGCTCCGGTGAAAGTAAAAACTCGGCTCTGGAATCGCCGCTTCCAAATACAATAGAAAGGGCAGCATTTTCCCCTGCTTCATACAGATGAAATGAAAACGCAACACTGTCTCCCGTTAAATCCAATGGCCGCTCCAACCAGCACAACAGAATTCCTGCCTCATCATTAGAGGCTTCCAATGTGGTTTGCAGCACTCTCCCGCTTCCGTTTTCTGCGTTTGCAGAAATAATTCTGCCAAGTCCTCCGCCAGACACCCAGCCGCCAATATCATAGGATGCGGTAAAATCCCATAAGGAGTACGTACCGAGATACGTCTCGCTGCTGTTTTTTTCGGCCAGCTTTTGCAAAAGCTGTGCGGAGGTATTTTCAAATATGGCTTCTTTGATTCCTTCAAACAGCGTGCTGGAAACGCTGATATGTGGGACAGACAACACCACACTGCGCAGTCCCGACTGCATTGCTTCCAAGCATATATTTTCATAAATTTCACTAATATCCGTATCGGTTCCGCCGTCCGGCTGCCAGAAGAGCATACCGCCGTCGCAGGCATGTCCACATGCAGACACAAGAGACGTGTAATGAGATACCTCCGACACCGCATTCTGCGGCTGTGGGCCGATTTCATAAAGAACCATAACACTGCCGGCACCACGTCGGCTGCTCTCAGCCGACAATCTGGATAAAAACAACGCCGGATCTGTCTGGGTAATACTGTCTGCCCGGCATACCGGAACTACCACAGCCGTACCCGGACTCTCTTTTTGTACAACCGCCGAAAAAACTGCTGCAAGGCTTGCAAAATCCTCTGGATTCTCTCCGTATTCCATATTCACATGACTTCCCATAATAAAGCCAGCAATTCCCTGATATCTTTCCGCAAGAAAAGCAGTGAGTGCACACATTTGCATAATACTTCCCTGATCCGCTGACGTATATGCAAACGCATCCTGTTCTGACGTCAAAAATCGAAGATATATCCTTGTTCCGGAGGAACGGCAGAATTGAATCTGCAGATCCAACTCCTCTATATAAGAACGGTCGAGATAGTAATACGTGCTGCCCGCAGCATACAGCAGGGCCCCGTATACGTCTTCTGTCTCCAGCAGCCTATCGGCATACACATCCAAAACTACACTGGTAACATTGGATTCAAATACTCCCACAGTATCTGTCCCATGTATGCCCGTCACAGAAGAATCAGATATAGACACAGCAGCACCGCTGTTCAAAAACACTGATGGAGCTACAGATATTTTTTCATCTCCGGATAGAATCATCACTTTATACTTACAGAGGACGTCCAGTTCCTGAGGTACGGCGGAAAGCTCAAAACGGGTGGAAATGCTCATCGTTGCGGCCGGTTCCTCCTGCAGGACCGCCTCCTCATCCGCCCAAACTGGTATAATTTACAGTGCCAGTTCCCCGTCAATATATTCTACTACTGTATCTGAAGGAAGCGTCCCCCGCACCGATACTTCACTCCCGTCTGAGTGGCAGGAAGTAATGCTCCCGATTCTCTCGGAAGAAGACACTTCAGTGGAATAAATTGCCGCACCTGTCACAACAATTGGGTTCTCTTGTGTCGCATCTACACCATCAAAAACATATTGCAACGCAGAGGAAATATCCTCTACAATAAACGCATACGTGTGTTCTCCCGGCACAAGAGCAAGAGGCGCTGTACCCGACACCCCCTGTATGGCGATGGTTCCTGAAGTGTGATTGCTTTGAATACGCAGGCACACTGCCGCGCTGCCATCCAAACCATCGTCCAGTATATAATTGGGATAAAATGCGGCGCTCCCGTTCTCTGTACTGATAAGCACACGATCCTCCTGTTCCTCTATCGTGCCGGATACAGACGTAAATCCCGCACTCATAAAGAGGTCCACATAAGCATAGCTGAAGCCTGCATCTCCCGAAACTGACCTGACCATAAAAGAAGAAATTGGATTCCCCAGCCGCGTTACCGTCAGCGCCAGGGCATCTACCATGCCTTGTGCCTGCTGTGGAATCGGTACATATACCATTTGTTCCCCACTGCCGGATATGTCTACAGAAGCGTTGTAGTACACACCTTCAGATAAAAAAGAAATGGTAAAGCTGCTGTCCCCGCTTCCGCTGATATGCAGGGAAAGCGCAAGCTCCCGAAAGGAGGAAAAATCCAAAGGCTCCTCAAAGGGGGCAGAAATCGAAAGGGTTTCCTCCTCCGTTCCCTGAGCAGACACATACAGTGCATCGCCGGTGCTTGTAGTATATGTCACGACACGGGAAACAGCATCACTTCCCACCCAAATACTGGGATCCAATATATCCAAGGTCACGGAGGGCGTATCATCGGGCAGCGCGACAGACGGCAGCACCATACTCCCCAAAAGGAGCAGTACCGCCAGAATGCCGATTATAGATCTTGCAATCTTCACGCCGTATCCTCCATGTGTTTTCAATAAATACAATAAATAGTATACTGTATTTTTTTATAAAAAGCAACTGTGCATTTAAAATCCGCCGGTAGAGCATATCTCTCCATCAGACTAGGTAAAAAGCAAAACACCCCAGGGCGTCTGCCCTGGGGTGAACATTCCATAAAATTATCTCTTGGAGAACTGGCTTGCACGACGTGCGGCTTTGAGACCGTACTTCTTTCTTTCCTTCATTCTTGGGTCACGAGTCAAAAATCCTGCTTTCTTCAGGGCAGGACGGAAGGTCTCGTCTGCAAGAAGCAGCGCCCGGGAAGCACCGTGACGGATTGCACCGGCCTGACCGGAAAATCCGCCGCCCTTTACGCTGGCAACAATATCAAATTTGCCCACTGTGCCAGTCACTTCAAAGGGCTGGTTGATGATCAGCTTCATCGTCTCCAGGCCAAAATACTCATCAATATCACGACCGTTAATGGTTATGCTGCCTGTTCCAGGATAAAGACGAACGCGGGCAACAGAACTTTTTCTTCTGCCGGTACCGTAAAAATAAGGTTTTGCACTTGTATACATTTTCGTTCATCCTCCTCTCAGATTTCGTAGGGAACAGGCTTCTGTGCCTGCTGCTTATGGGCTTCGCCTGCATATACCTTCAGGCGGGTAATTGCCTTCGCACCGATAGAATTGTGAGGAAGCATGCCCTTTACCGCGTGCTCCATGGCAAACTCAGGCTTGGTTGCCATCAGGGTTTTGTAGGAAACTTCCTTGAGGCCGCCCACGTAGCCGGAGTGCCGGCGATAAAATTTCTGTTCTAATTTTTTCCCTGTGAGAACTGCCTTACCTGCATTTACAATCACAACAAATTCGCCGCAATCCACATGCGGAGTAAACTCAGGACGGTGTTTCCCACGAAGAATTGTAGCCGCTGCCGCTGCAGTTTTACCGAGGGGCTTTCCTGCCGCATCGATAATATACCACTTGCGTTCCACGGTTTCTTTCTTTGCCATATAAGTAGACATAAGATATCCTCCGATTTACACTTTGGTGATTTTTCAACAAGCTGCATTATAGCAAATATATACAAGTATGTCAATAGATTTTATAAAAAAACTTTTATTTTTTTAATTTATCATTTATTTATCTCTCATTCTCTTTCAATTTCTCGTAAAATCTCTCCTGTTCTTATGCTTTAGGAACAAAAACGCATGAACACACTTATAGCCCCAGCATAGGCAAGCCCATTTCATTGGCGGGCGCCCATCGAAATTGGTGGAAAATATCTCTTAAGCAAGAATCATGCAGCTTAAAACATCCTTGAAATGCATTGAAATCCCTTCCATTTTAATATATAATATATAATAGATAATAGATAAAGTAAATGCAAAACAGACGCTGCCGCTAAAATACCCTTATCTAAGAAAGGAGGTCTTTTGATTGTTGTGAATGAAAAATTAAAAGAAAAAATCAAAGAATCTCTGTCCAGCGTGCTTCCTATCACCGTTATTGTCTTATTGCTGAGTATTACCTTAGTACCAATGGAGATCGGCACGGTGGCTCTTTTTCTCACTGGAGCAGTTTTGCTGATTGTCGGTATGGGCTTTTTTCAGCTTGGCGCCGAAATGGCCATGACGCCGCTGGGACAAGGCGTCGG
The DNA here is from genome assembly GCA_018370615.1 of Clostridiales bacterium. Taxonomy (GTDB): domain Bacteria; phylum Bacillota; class Clostridia; order Oscillospirales; family CAG-272; genus Avispirillum. Next base: position 2,226 of record JAGZAC010000082.1, on the reverse strand, counting down.
CGGACGCCTAATGAAGGGAAACCACATTGTTTTCATCGCACTTGTCAGCTTTCTTATGGGAGCGATCATCACCATCGCGGAACCGGACCTGCAGGTGTTGGCAAATCAGGTTGCCTCTATTCCCAACCAAGTGCTCATTTGGACAGTTGCAGTGGGCGTAGGCATTTTTCTTGTACTGGCTGTTCTCCGTGTTCTGTTCCATATCAGCCTTTCAAAATTGTTGCTGGTGTTTTATATCTTTTTATTTGCACTGTCCTTCTTCTCGCCAGATTCGTTTACCTCCGTGGCCTTTGATTCCGGCGGCGTTACCACCGGCCCCATGACCGTTCCGTTTATCATGGCACTGGGCGTGGGTTTGTCCGCCACTCGCAGTGACAAAGACAGCGCCAGTGACAGCTTTGGTCTTGTCGCTCTGTGCAGTATTGGACCGATTATGATGGTTTTGCTGCTGGGGATTTTTTACAATCCCACAGATGCTGCCTACGCCACAGTGGAAGTCCCCAGCGTTCTAACAACATATGATGTAATGAAGGAATTTGTTTCTGCGCTTCCCCAATACGGCAAGGAAGTTGCCATCAGCATTTTACCCGTTGCCGGCGTGTTTGCAGTTTTTCAGCTGATTACGCGAAGCTACCACAAGCGCCAGGTATTGAGAATGGTCGTAGGTTTTGTATACACCGTGCTGGGACTGATTTTGTTTCTCACCGGTGTCAATGTTGGCTTTGCGCCTGTAGGGAATCTGTTGGGAAGCGGACTGGCAGGAAGCGCATTCAAATGGCTGCTGGTTCCCATCGGAATCATTGTCGGGTATTATATTGTAAAGGCTGAGCCTGCCGTGCAGGTGCTGAATAAACAGGTCGAAGATATTACCGGCGGCACAATTTCCCGCAAAATGATGAACGCGGCACTTTCTGCCGGCGTGGCCTGCGCGGTAGCTCTTGCCATGGTAAGGGTCTTGACAGGACTGAATATTTATTGGATAATTATTCCGGGCTATGCTATATCGCTAATACTGAGCCGCCTTGTACCATCTGTTTTTGTGGGAATTGCCTTTGACTCCGGCGGCGTTGCCAGCGGTCCCATGACCTCGACTTTTCTGTTGCCGCTGGCCATGGGCGCCTGTGCGGCAGTAGGAGGCAATGTAGTGACAGATGCGTTTGGCATCGTGGCTTTGGTCGCCATGGCCCCGCTGATTGCAATTCAAATCATGGGAATCATCTATGTTCACAAATCTAAGGCTACACCGCAGCCGCCTGAAGAAACACTGCCAGAGGATACCATCGTGGATATTGAGGAGGATTACGAATGAGCATTCCACAGGAAGGAAAGCTTACCGCCCCGCGCATGTGCATTTTTATCACGCGGGTAGAGGATGAAGAAAAATTAGAAGAGATTTTTGATGCTATGCACATCCCCATCAGCTATCAATGCCGTGGGCAGGGAACTGCTCCGTCGGAGCTTATGGATATTTTCGGCCTTGGAGGAACAACCCGGCTGATCACAGTTGGTTTTTTGCCTAAATTCGCAGTAAAGGAACTGTTTCAAAAAACCGGACGACATATTGCCTTTCATCAAAGGGGCGGAGGAATTGTTATTACAATTCCAATAACAGGGCTGCAAAGTCCTCTCCTTCATATGCTGAATGAAGATTCCCGTACAAAGATAGAAAAACGAATCAAGGAAAGGATAGAAAGCGACATGGCAGAGTTGCAGGAAAAATCAGGTTTTAACGCAATATGGGTTTCTGTTGCTGCCGGATACAGTGACGAAGTCATCGACACGGCAAGAGAAGCCGGGGCCAAAGGAGGAACCATCCTGCGGGGCAGACGACGGAATTCAGAGCACGTGAGCCAGCATTTTGGTGTTTCCATGCAAGATGAACAGGATTTTGTCATGATTATAGTCCCCAGAGAAAAGAAAAGCGAAATTATGTCGGCCATTTGCAGCGCATGCGGGCTGCATACGCCTGCACACGGAACTATAATATCCCTGCCGATAGATGAAGCCATCGGCCTGGAAGAATAATCTATTTTCATAAAGAAAAAAGACCCTAGGGTCTTTTTTCTTTATGGAGTTTCATTCGAACCTTCTAAGTGATTTCTCCGCAGCTGTCCGCAGGAAGCGTCAATATCGCTGCCTAGCCTGCGGCGGATAGTAGCACTGAATCCTCTCTTTCCCAAATAATCGCAAAATGCCTTTGCCCGTTCTCTACCGGGAGCAGAAAGC
>JAGZAC010000081.1 GCA_018370615.1 Clostridiales bacterium | reverse complement strand
CCATGGAGACGTTCAGCGGAAACTGATCGATCCTCTTGACGATCCCGTAGGCCGCGACCGGGATGTCCCCATAGCCGGAGGCCAGCCCCACCATCACCATATTGGAGGCATTGCCCAGGGCAGTTGCCAGGGCGGAGGCCAATCCCACGGAAAAGACCTGTCCAGAAAACCGGAGGGTCAAGTGGCGGGGATGGAGAGAGACCGCAGTTTTTTCTTTCAGGCGGCGGTACTGGATAACAAAAAACACCACGGAAGCGGCATTGGAAAAGGCCGTGGCAATGGCAGCGCCCGCCACATTCATGTGAAGACCGAAGATAAGGATGGGGTCCAGCACTACATTCAGAATGCCGCCGAACATCATTCCGGCGCTGGCCTGCCGGGCGTGTCCTTCGCTGCGCAGCAGGTGTCCCAGCGTTAAACTTACCATTGTGGGCACGCCTCCCAGCACCACTACCCAAAACAGGTAGCTTTCCGCGTATCCGTAGGTGTCCGGGCTGGCGCCTAGAAAATGGAGCAGCGGCCAGCGGGCAAAATAAGTCGCCAGGGAGAACAGCAGGGTTCCTCCCGACCCGACCCAAACACTGAAGGCGGCCACGCCCTTGACGTCCTTATAATTTTGTACTCCCAGCATTCGGGAGATCAGGCTGCTGCCGCCCAGACCGAATAGATTGCCCAGGGCCGTGAGCAGATTGAACCAAGGAGACACCAGAGAGACTGCCGCCACCATGGCAGGATCGCCTATCTGGCCAATAAAAAATGTATCGGCCAGATTATAAATCATAGTCACCACCTGACTGATGATAGTGGGGATCGCCAGTGTAGCCACCGCTTTGGGTACAGGCATAGACGCAAACAGATACTTTTCTGATTTTTCATTCATAATGAATTGAAAGCCCTCTTTCTTTGTCATTGAGTACACAAAAGCGATGCCTTCCCCGCCTGCGTGGGCGGGGAAGGTTTATCATGCTATATTTAACATCTATTCGTAATGGGAAAAAATTTCCGTCAGCCACGCATCATAGGTGGGAATCCACCCGCCGCCGGCCCCAAACCCGTGGGGCATTCCGTCCAGCTGCAGTCGCTCTACGGTCACACCTGCTTCTTCTGCCGCGTCTGCGTTTGCAAGAAATTGGCTGTAAAACGGATCGCGGGTGCCGTAGCAGTAAAAGGTCGGCGGCAGGTCGCCGGAGTGCAGCAGCTCCACATCGGTAGTGCCGACGCTCAGCCGGCCGTAAAAGGAATAAATCATCCCGCAGGCCGCCGCATTGGCGGAGACCTCGTCCAATGCATCCGGCGTATAGTCCGGGTCAAGGGCCGTTCCGTTTACCTGGCCGTCAAAATGCAGAAGCATTTCTCCGCTTAATATCCCGCCGGCAGAAAAGCCCATTACGGCGATGTCGGTTTCGTCAATGCCGTATTCCCTTGCATGGGCCCGGACAAACCGCACCGCCCTGGTCAGGTCCAGTGCCCCCTCCTGCTGGGTATAGGGACGCAGGCGGTAATCCACTACAAAGCTTTGGTACCCCAGCGCGCTGAGGGCTTCCGCTACATCTATGCCTTCCGGCTGGTCGCTGCGAATCTGAAACGCCCCGCCGGGACAGATGAGCACAGCTCCCTTGACCTCCACACCCTGCGGCACAGGGAAGCTGGTGAGATATGGGCGAAAATCCGGGTCGTCAAAATAGCCGCCGTTGTTGACGGTATATTCGGTGACAGCAGGAGCGTTGCCCTGCTCCCAGAGATAGAGGACCTGCTGGTTATCTGGCGTCACCGCAGCGGTGGCTACCGTATTGCCTTCCACATCGGATGGGGAATCGGTAGTCTGAGACAAAGTCTGCTGTGCGCTGCCGCAGGCGGCCAGAGCGGTTGCGGCAGCTAGGACCAGCAGCAAAACACACACTTTTTTCATTGATTGAATCCGGGTTCTCCCCAATTAAGACAAATGCAATTCGTCCAGCCAGGTCTGCACATCGTCCCGGCTGACTCTGGAGGAGAAGCGATGACCCTCCAGCCAGTTGCCGGTGCCGGCCATTTCTGCCAGCAGTTCACCGCTGTCACCCAGTCCGGAGCTGGCGGAGGTGCAGAAAGGAATGACAGTCTTATCGGTAAAGTCGTTCGCTTCAATAAAGGTATCCACCGGCCAGGCTGCGATGCCCCACCAAATCGGGTATCCGATAAAAACGGTGTCATAGTCATCCCAGTTTTCCACGGTGTCGGCCACCAGTTCCACATCCCGCAGGGACGCATCCTCATGCTCCCGTGAAACACGGCTGTCGTCATTATTGTAGTTCAAGTCCTCGTCGGTGTAGGGGTCGGCAGGTTCCAGTTCAAGCAGATCTCCGCCGGTAATTTCGGCGATATACCCTGCCGCTTCTTCAGTGTTTCCGGTGGCGGAAAAGTACACTACCAAGGTGTTGCCGGCACCTGCCGCAGAGGAATCTGTCTGGGCGGAGGTCTCATCGGAACTTTCTCCGGAGGTGGCAGTGGAGTTCTCCTGGCTGGAGGAATTCGGCGTGTCTGCGGCGGGAGAATTTTCGCTGCTGCAGGCGGCGAGGCTCAGTACCATTACAAGCCCCAAAAGAAATGCGGTAAGTTTTTTCATGTGCGATACTCCTTTCATTCGTAGCATTCCTGGAAAATTTCCAGGATTTCTTCATGGGTGATCTTCTTGTAGCTGCCTTGGGAGATCCCGCAGGAGAAGGCGATCTCCTTTAGCTGTTTTTTATCGGTAACACCCAGCTCCTTTAAGGTTGTGGGCAGGCCGATCTCTTTGATAAAGTCCGCCAGTGCCTGGATCCCGGAGAGGGCCAGCGCTTCGTCGCTTTTGCCGTCCCGGGCAATGCCCCAGACATTTTCCGCAAAACGGACAAATTTTGGCAGTCCTTCCTTATAGATATGCCGGTAATAGACCGGATGCAGCACCGCAAGGCCCTGGCCGTGATTGCAGTCCGTGTAGGCGCCCAGCTGGTGCTCCATGTTGTGGCATTCAAAGTCACATTTCTTTCCCATCTTGATGACCCGGTTTTCTGCCATGGTAGAATCCCACATTAAATTGGAGCGGGCAGTGTAATCCTTTGGATTTTGGATTGCGGCGCGCAGATTGCGGATGACGCTTTTCATCAGGGCCTCCATAATGTCGTCCGAAACGTTGTCCTCGTTGGGCTCACTGAAGTAGGTCTCCATAATGTGGGAGAGAATATCGAAGCTGCCGGAAACCATCTGGCCTTTGGGAACGCTGTAGGTATAGGTGGGGTCCATCAACGCAAATCGAGGGTTGAGCTTGGGATAATCTCGGCCCGTTTTGATTTTTTTCTCCTCGTTGGTGATAACGGCGCCGCCGTTGCATTCGCTGCCGGTGCCCGCCACAGTGACGATCACCCCCAACGGCAGAGGCTCCACTTCAATTACACCGGGACGCGCCCAAAAGTCCTCCCAAATGTCTCCCTCATACCGGGCGGCGAGGGATACTGCTTTACAGCAGTCCATTACACTGCCGCCGCCCACGGCGAGAATCATATCTGCCCCGCTTTCTCTGGCCAGCTTTGCCCCCTCCTGTACCTTAGCATAGGTGGGATTCGACATGATATGGTCAAACTCTACAATGGTCTTGCCTGCATTTTGCAGGATCCCGACCACTTCATCGTAAATGCCGGACTGCTTGATGGAACCGCCGCCGTAGGCCAGCAGTACAGTATCGGCGTTCTTGGTCAAACAGGCCAGATATTCCTTTACACAGCCCTGTCCAAAATAGACTTTGGTTGCGTTTTGAAAAATAAAGTTATTCATGATTTAATAACATCCCCTATCATCAGGTAACTCCTCAATTTTCCGGACGGAGCGGACCGTAAAAATACGAAGCCGTGGCGCCGCCGTCAACGAGAAAATCGGATCCGGTAATGAAGGCGCCCTTGTCGTTCATGAGAAGTTCTGCTACATTTGCGATTTCATCCGCAGTTCCGGGACGTCCAGCCGGGCATTTAGCAAACATGTTTTTGTAGAAATCTCCTCTGGGGCCGTTGAACTCATCTATCGCCAGCGGAGTCACCACAATTCCCGGAGAGATGGAATTGAGTCTCGCTCCTCGCTCTCCCCATTTTACCGATTCAGCCATCACTCTTTTTTCATTGCAGCGTTTGGACAGCTGATAGGCGTGCAGTGTATCCCGAATATTTTCCGGCTGTAAGAGATCCAGCTGCAAAAGCTCCTCTGTGGGGGTACAGGCCAGCTGCATATCTTCTTCTGGGGTAAGCGCAGGCATCCGGTGCCCGGATTGACTGGAAATGGTCACACCGACACCGCCGGGGGCAATGACTTTGCCCGCTTCTTCCAGAAGGACTGCCGTTCCATATAAATCCACCTTCAAAATCATCTCCACCGGCGCCTGGCTGGGAGAGACCCCGGCCGCGTTGACCAGCATGGTGATGTCGCCGTATGTCTGTGCCTCGGCAATCAGCTGCTTGATGGACGCACGAGAGGAAAGATCCATTTCTTTTGCCACAGTATCAAATCCGGCTTCTTCCATTGTAGCGGCTACGCTTTTTGCATTGTCGGGATTTTTGTCGCCGATGACAATCTTCATTCCCGCTCCCATCCGGCGGGCAATCGCCATGCCGATCTGGCCTGCTCCTGTCAATATCATTACATGTTTCATTTGAAAAACTCCTTTCCCTGTTTTATCCATTGCTTTCATCTGGCATCTGCGCTTCCCAGAAGGCGATAGCTTCGTCGAGCCATCCTTCGGCCACGGTGCCTGTACCCAGACCAAAGCCGTGCCCCAGTCCTGGGTAGTGATGGAATTCTGTGGGAATGCCCAAATCGCTAAGCGCCTGTATGCGCTGCTGCATGGTGCGCCAGTTTGCAATGCCATCGTTTTTTCCCACACAGGCAAAGGTCGGCGGGTCGTTTTCCGTATATTCGGAATGTCCCGTATACTGCATAATCACTGCTCCAGGCTGGGGAAGGTCATCCCCGCCGAAGGCCGCTGGCCCGTAGGAGCCCAGCCATGCCGCCATTCTCGCACCCGCTGAGCCGCCCCAGAGGGAGTAGCAGTCTGTATCAACCTCCAGTTCGTCCGCGTGGGCAAAAACAAAGCTGATGGCTCTTGCCAGGTCCTCGCAGGCAGTCTGTGCGCCGGGACGGTAAATAAGGGCAAAGGCATTATACCCCGTTTTTGACAGCTCCAACGCATGAGGAAAGCTGTCTTGCATGGCGCCTACATAAGCGAATCCGCCTCCGGCATTGCATATTGCGAATCTTTCCCTCGGCTCTCCCCGAAAAAAGAACAATCCGGTGTCTTCCTTGTCTGGGTCCGCCGCTTTTTCTTCCTCTGTGTATATATCGTAGAATACGGTCTCGCCTGCACTGGCACGGTCGTACAAATTGTTGACAATCTCCACTGTTTTATCCGGGTTGATGTTGTTGTACCAGGTGAGCCGGAGGTCGCCCAGCGTGTCGCCGCTCCAGTAGCCGCTGTCTACGGGAAAGATCAGCCGCCCATATTCCCCAAAGACCGGGTCGCTGATTACTTCCTCAATTTTTGTGTCCACTGTGAATGCTCCGCCGCTTTCTGTCTCCATGGGCGCCGCCTCTTCCGTTTCATAAGTGCCGCTGCATCCGGCAAGGCAAAACAGGATACAGAGCCAGACCGTAAGGAGTGTCCCCTTTTTCATCCATTTTCACTCGCCTTTCTGTTCTGTTGCTCTTATTATAAAAAAGCCGAGACCTCATGGGAAGTCTCGATTCGTTATGCAGTATATACCAAAAGGTTAACAGTCAGTAATGTCCGCAAGTCATTAACAAAAGGCCCCCTTGTGCAAAGGGGGCTGCCTCCGCATATGCGGAGGCTGGGGGATTGTTCTCCTATAACAACCCTTCCGTCTCGCCTGCGACGAGCCACCTCCCCTTGCACAGGGGAGGCAAAGAAAAAAAGCTCCCGCACTGGGGAGGCTAAAATTACGTAGGCTCCCTTGTGTAAAGGGAGCTCCCGCGAAGCGGGTGAGGGATTGTCTACTACAACCCTTCCGTCTCGCCTACGGCGAGCCACCTCCCCTTACACAGGGGAGGCTTGGGTTTGTTTAGGCCCCTTGTGCAAAGGGGGCTGGCTCCAAATTTGCTATGCTTTCACCGCTTTCTCCACGGCCCGCAAAAATTGTGCCACTGTGGGGGAAGGGGTTGGGGAATGCAGAAGTCCAAAGGGAATGGTATAGCCCCAGTCCACCGGCAGGATTTTGAGAAGCGGGTGAACATACCGCCAGTTTTCCACCGCCATCAGGACACAACCCAGATTCTCACACTGATTAAACGCCGCCACATCGTAAAAATCAAAATTTACAATGTGGATTTGGGGATGATTCTTCCAGAGGTCGTCCCGCAAAAGGTCCACATAGTGGCTCCAGCCTCGGCGCATCAGCATCAGGTTTTCTCCGTACAAATCCTGTATGGTCAGCTTATCCTTCTCGGCCAGCCGGTGGTGGACAGATACCGCGCAGCAAATGGGCTCGCGGGAAATCTCCAGTCCCGCACATTTGCGCAGCCTTAGCATTGTCTCGTCAAAAATCCCTGCCACTACGTCGATGTTCTGCCCCAGGTTTCCTAAAATTTCTCTGGCGTTTTGGGGAGTGTTGTCAAAAGGCACAAGCTGAAACCTTGTGTCGGGGCAGTCCTTCTGCAGCTTGGGCCACAGATCCACCAGCACCTGGGCAGGGGTCATAGGAGAGGTGCCGATGCGGATTACATTGGCACTTTCCAGCATGGCATTTTTCGCTCGCGTCACCGAGTCTTTGCAGTATTGAATAATATATTTGGCATCCTGGTACAGGGACCTTCCCGCCTCTGTCAAAATCAATCCCCGATGGGTGCGGTGAAAAAGCTGCAGCTCCAGGCTTCCCTCCAGCAGATTAATTTGCTTGATCACAGCAGTGGGGGAAATATACAGCTTTTCGGCGGCTTTATTGAAGCTTCCTGCCTCTACCACGTACAGAAAGGTTTCCAGCTGCGGATTATACATAAAAATCACCGTTTCCAAATGATGTAGAACACATATATTTTATTTGTTTTTCTATATTTTGTCAATTCTCAGTCCTATTGGAAATATGCAGCCTTTGCAGTGCTTTTGTTCCATAATGTGCCAGAAAGACAAACATCCCCATAATGGCAATATATTCTGTAAAAAAGAGAGGAAGCG
>JAGZAC010000080.1 GCA_018370615.1 Clostridiales bacterium | reverse complement strand
TCGACGACACGGCAGACTGCTTCGGGACGCTTCTCTCCTCCGTTTTTTCCTGGGGACTTACCGGTGCCGCGGAAAAGCTCGCTGCCCAGATCGGATTTACCACCGGGCGGTTTATTTACGTATTAGACGCTGCTGACGACAGAGAACAGGATCAGAAAACCAGCAATTACAATCCTCTGAACATCGCTCCCATCGACTCGGATGCTCTATCTGTAGCGGTGCGGCTAGATCTGGAAAAGCTGGAGGCCGCTGTAAATTTGATGGATTTCACAGGGCGCAGCGAGCTTTTGGGACTGATCGAAAACATTTTATATAAAGGTATGCCCATGGAAGCCGACCGGGTTTTCCAGGGGAAAAGTAAAAATCAGGAAAGGCATGGTTCATTTACATGACAGATCCTTATAAAGTCCTCGGCGTATCTCCAAATGCCACGGATGACGAAATTAAAAAGGCATACAGGGAGCTTGCCCGCAAATATCATCCAGATAACTATACAGACACAAATCTGGCGGAGCTGGCCGAGGAAAAAATGAAGGAGGTCAACGAGGCGTATGATCAAATTCAAACCCTGCGCTCCGGAAAGGGCAGCGGCTCTTCCACGTATAGTAACAACCCCAATTTCGGCAGTGGAACCACCAATGACAGCCGATATATAGAGATTCGAAATCTGATCAACCAGCGCCGCTATTCCGAAGCGGAAATGCGGCTGGACTCCATGTCTGTAGCAGACCGTAACGCTGAGTGGAACTTTTTGAAGGGGTGTGTGCTGGCCCAACGGGGACATTTTTATGATGCGCAGCGATTTATTGAAACAGCCTGTTATATGGACCCCAACAACACGGAATATCACAATGTACGGGCTCAGATGTCCAACCGTGCCGGCGGATTTGGCGGCACATACAACACCAGAAATACAGGGGACGCTGACTTGTGCTCCATCTGTGGTACCCTTTGGTGTATGGATTCCTGCTGTGAATGTATGGGTGGCGACTGTATCCGCTGCTGCTGAGCGGGAGGGATAATAATGGAAAATCATTCTTCCAGTTTCAAGCAAACCAAGCGGCTGGCTCTGTGTGCCATTCTTGCCGGACTCAGCCTGGCTGTACTGTATGTGGGCGCCATCAGCGGCATTTTTGACTTGTGTGCTGTGGTTGTAGGTGCGTTGTGTACTGTGTTCGTAGTATTGGAAATCGGCGGTGTATATCCCTGGCTTACTGCGGCAGTGACGGGGGTGCTGGCCGTTTTGCTTCTCCCAGATAAATTTGTGGCATTGGAATATATTGTACTGGGCGGATTGTATCCGATTATTAAATCGTTTTTTGAGCGGTTTGGAAAGATACTATCTTGGGTTTTGAAGCTAATCTACTTTAACTGTGCGTTGACGGTGTGTGTGCTGCTCTCTATGTTTGTTCTGCAGTCTCAGGATTTTGTTTCTGCTTCATGGCTCCTAATTTATGCGGCGGGAAATGTCTTTTTTGTAATTTACGATATTGCACTTACATCGTTTATTTCTGTGTATATTTTGCGTTTGCGGAAACGGCTCAAAATCAAAGGACTCAAATAGTGCAGTTTTTGTATCTGCGGAGATGGAAGGCTTGTATTATTTAACAACCCCTCCGTCAGCTACGCTGCCACCTCCCCTTGCACAGGGGAGGCCTATTTATTTTGAAAGGCTTCCCTGTGCAAGAGACCTTTCCTAAAAACAAGCATCCCCTGTATGGAAGTTCTTCTCTAAAGCTAAGCCCATTCTTGCACAGGAGGCTAATTTATTTTAAAAGGCCTCCCTGTGTGAGAGACTTTTTCTAAAAACAAGCTTCCCTTGCGTGGAAGACCTTTCCTAAAACTAAGCTTCTTCGGTGTGGAAGATCTTCTTTAAACTAAGCCTCCCGGTGTGGAAGATCTTTCCTAAAACTAAGCCTCCCCTATGCAAGGGGAGGTGGGTTTTGCGAAGCAAAACTCGGAGGGGTTGTAACAATGACAATCCCCCGTCAACAAAGTTGACGGGGGATTAATTTGCATTACGGTTTAAAAAAGTTATTTAATAATCAGTGGTTTACCATCGCATACGGCGTCCCGCTGGGTTTTGTTGATTCGTTCTACTTCTGCGCCATTGGCGCTGCAGCGTTTGGCAATTTCCCACACACGCTGTCCTGCCTCTGGGAAGCAGATTCGAATACAGGAACCATTTGCATCCCGTTTTGCGTATTTATCCAGAATTGCTTCTGTCACAGGACTGTGCTGGGTTTTCTTCACCGCGTTTGCTGCGATAGAAAGTTCTACTGCGGCATGAATGCGGTCGCCCTCCAGCCTGCCGGAGGTATCCGAAACGCTGCAGATTCCCTGCCAGACAATATCCTGCGGCGCCACATCTTCTCCGGCGCGCAGCTCATATTTTATGGGAATCGAAAACTCTTCACTTATCACATCTCCCTCGGATGCGATCAGTGCTTTCATATTGCAGTTGCCGCTAAACAAGAGCTTGTGATCCTTGCATTCTACTTTTTCCATCGTGGGCTGTGCGCTGATGTCGATCAGGTAATCGTTTGCACCTGCCCTCGACTGACGCTGGCCGCTGCCACTGAGACTTAAAGTGCCGTTTGTACAGCAGAGAAGACTCAGTACATTATAGTCGCTGTGCTTTGCTTCCAGGTCGTATTCCGTAGAATATATATCCTGTGTCACCGGCACGTCTGTGGTCCTGGACCACAGACCGTTTAGATCATATTCCGCTTCCGTGCGGATTGCACCGGTCTCTTCGTCTGCTTGGATGGAAACGGAGGCTACCCGTCCCCATGCGGTTACGGCGTCCCCTTCCTCTGCACCTTCTGCAGGCATCACTTCTTCAAAGGGAATGCATCCCCGCAAAACGGTATACAATCCATCCGGAGCAAGGGCCAAACAACGGATGCAGATGTCACCTTTTACATGAATGGCGTCTTTTTGTGCAGTTGCATCTGTGACATTTACTGTACCGTCACAGGAAATCGGCTTGGTGCCTGCCCGCTCGCGAAGTTCCCCGGAGACAGATCCCGTGGCGGAAGCGTACCCGCGTTTTACTGTATGAACCGTGTCCGGCAGTGTTTCCAATGTGTTGAGGTCTTCTGCTCCGACCCGCTCTCCGTCTGTATCTACGGCCCGGCAGGAATATACATTTGCCTCGTCAGCCATAATACGGGTGCGCAGCCGGGTCTTCAGGGATACGGTGCGGGGTGCGAGCACTCGGCATTGCGGAGATTCCGTTACCGTTTCTACGTGAATTGCCGCACTGCCTCCCTGCGGCTCGCTGGGTAGCTGACAGTTACCGCTGTATTCACATGCGTAGGGCACGCAAACGAGGCTCCCGTCATCTCCAATGTATAAAATGGAAAAAGCAATGGTGCCTCCAAATTCCAGCAGATTGCCGGAGAGAAATTTGGAATCCGGCAGCGCCTTTGCGCTGACACTCACCAGTCGGCGAATTTCCGGATAATAATCCGGCATCGTATATTCTCCGCCGCCTTCTCCGGTGACGGGCAGATCATATTGAGAGGAGTACAGAATCGCTTCCTCATTTTTCAAAAGTCCCGGTTTGTCCATGCACAATACCTCCGATCAAATTCTTCAGAAAATATATATGCGGACAGCGCTGTGTCCATGACAGATTCTGAAAACTTCTCGATTATTGGTCAGGCGCACAGCACAGGCGGCAAAACAGTATCGGTTTGTGTCGGTTTTGCATATTGACTTTATTTTGGAAAACCCATATAATAGTACTGCTACATTAATAAAGAATACGGAGTTATATATTATGAACGCAGGCCCTGTAAAGGTTGTAAAATTTGGCGGCTCCTCTCTTGCGGATGCAGATCATTTTCGGCAGGTGCAGAGCATTATCGCCGCAGATCCTGCACGCCGGTATGCTGTTCCTTCCGCGCCCGGCAAGCGGTTTGACGGTGATGTGAAAGTTACCGATATGCTGTATCACTGTTACCATTTGGCGTCGGAAGGAGAGGATTTTACAGACGCTTTTACCAAAATAGAGGAGCGTTATCTGGATATTATCCGGGGCCTGGGATTGGATCTGGATTTGTCGGAGGAATTTGCGGCAATCAAAAATGCCTTTCACTATCATGCCGGAAGCGATTATGCAGCGTCCCGAGGTGAATATTTGAATGGATTGATTTTGGCAAAGCTGCTTGGATATGACTTTTTGGATGCTGCAAAGGTAATCAAGTTTTACGAGGACGGTACCTTTGATGCCGAAAAAACCAATATCATCTTGTCGGATCGGCTTACCCGCCACGAGCGGGCGGTGATTCCCGGTTTTTATGGCTCCATGCCCAATGGCACGATCAAAACCTTTGCCAGAGGCGGCAGCGATATTACCGGCTCCATTGTAGCCAGAGCCTCCGGTGCAGCACTGTATGAGAACTGGACAGACGTGTCCGGTTTCCTGATGGCAGATCCCCGGATTGTAAAGGACCCCTGCGTTATCGAAGTGATTACATATCAGGAGCTGCGGGAATTGTCCTATATGGGGGCCGGCGTGCTTCATGAGGATGCGATTTTCCCAGTGCGCATTGCAGAGATCCCAATAAACATCCGCAATACCAACAAGCCGCAGGATCCGGGAACGATGATCGTTCCCGGCACGTCCGAATACGATCGGGAGAAGGTCATTACCGGAATTGCTGGGAAAAAAGGCTTTTCCGTACTGCAGATTGAAAAGGATCAGATGAACACGGAAATCGGGTTTGGCAGACGGGTGCTGGAGGTCATTGAAAAAGAAGGAGCGACCTTTGAGCATCTTCCCTCCGGAATTGATACTATGGGGGTAATCCTGTCTTCCGATATGAGCGAACACGCCCGTAAAAACATTTTGGACGGTGTCTGTGAGGCTTGTGAGCCGGAGGCGATTTCCTTTGAGGACGGCATTGCATTGATTGCCGTAGTGGGACGGGGCATGGTCCGTGCCAAAGGAACGGCGGCCCGGGTGTTCCGAGCTATTGCGGAAGCAGACATTAACATTCGTATGATTGACCAGGGCTCCAGTGAAATCAGTATTATTATCGGTGTGAACGAAGCGGACTTTGAAAGAGCGCTGCATGCGATTTACGAGGAGTTTGTACCTCAATAAAATACCACCCAATGAAAACTTTGTTTTCATTGGGTGGATTGCGTTGTGGGGAGGGGAGTTTGTCATACAACCCCTCCGTCACGGCTCCGCCGTGCCACCTCCCCTTGCACAGGGGAGGCTTGGATGGTGCAGGCTCCCTTGTGGGGGAGATGCGCAGCAACTCCGTGGGCATGTCGAGACAATTTTTATCTTTAAGGCTCCCTTGTGTAAAGGGAGCTGTCTGCGTTAGCAGACTGAGGGATTGTCTGTTACAGCCCTCCGACTCGCGCATATGGCGAGTCATCGTCCCTCCCGGGGGAGGCTGAAAATAAGGAAGTCCCCATCCGTCGCGGCTGGGCCGTGCCACTTCCTACATGTATACTTTTTGGATTTATCAACCTAAATCTGCGGAGAGCTTTTTCCCGCCCAGCAGGTGAAAGTGCAGGTGCATTACCGTCTGATCCGCGTCCGGGCCGCAGTTTGCAATCACGCGGTATCCGCCGGTCAGGCCTGCATCCTTTGCAATGGCGGGGATTTTTTCAAAAATCCTTGCCACATATTTGCTGTTTTCCGGTGTAATATCATCCATAGAGGATGCAATATGCGCTTTGGGGATGATTAAGATATGCACCGGAGCCATGGGGTTGATGTCGTGAAATGCAAAAATCATATCGTCCTCATATACTTTTTTAGACGGGATTTCACCGTTGACGATTTTACAAAACAAACAGTCCATAATTGTACCTCCATTTTTGTCTCAGTATAACATGCAATCATAAAAAATGCAAGAAGGCTGAAAGAACATGAAACGAATATATACAGAAGATGACTGCCTGTGGCAGCAACTGGCCCGGGAGCGGTGCCCTATTTTTTTGTATGGTACCGGCAACGGGGCAGACAAGATTTTAGACGTTTGCATAAAATTTAACATTCCCATAGCAGGTATATTTGCCAGCGATGGCTTCGTACGCAGCAGGAGCTTTCGTGGGATGCCCGTGCAGTCACTAGGAGACATTGAGGCGGCCAATGGGGAAGATTTCATCGTATTGCTTGCTTTTGGGACCACCCTGCCTAGTGTGTGGGAGAAAATCGAAGAAGTGGGGCGGCGCCATACATTAAGAATTCCGGAAGTTCCCCAGTTTGGCGGAGAGCTTTTTGATTTTGCTTATTATGAGGCACATTTGCCGCAGTTGAGGGAAACGTATCATCTTTTGTCAGATGATTTTTCCCGGGAGTTGTTTGAGGATATGATCGCCTTTCGGCTTACAGGGGAGCCCGTTTATTTGGCAAAAACAGAAAATATGTCGGACAGTCTGGCATCACTGCTGGGACAAAGGAAATTCCGTACTATACTAGATTGTGGCGCATATACGGGAGACAGCGCAAAAATTTTTGCGGATGCTTTACATCCGACGCAAATCCTGGCAGTAGAGCCGGATCCCAAAACCTATCAGAAGCTATGTCGCTTTGCGGACGAGGAAGTGCGGTGCCGTATCCGTCCGGTTCACGCTGCAGTGGGTGCACAGAATGGGGAAATGGAATTTGTCTCCTGTGGAAGCCGTGCCAGCGGAGCCGGGGAAAACGCCGGCGGGCGGGCGAAACGCAGAATCAGAAGTCAGACGATTCCGTGCTGTACGATAGATACTTTACTTTCCGGAGAAAACAGAGTAGATTTGATTAAGCTAGACGTAGAAGGAGAAGAAGCACAGTCGATTCGTGGGGCGGGGGAGACGATCCGCACTTGCCGGCCTGCGCTGGCAGTATCACTATATCATCGTACAGAAGATTTGTTTGTATTGCCTGGAATGCTGCGGGATCTGTATCCAGATGCAAAGTTTTATCTACGCAGGCCGCCTTGTGTCCCAGCGTGGGACTTGACGCTGTATGTGGTACCGGAGTAAAAATTTTATTATACAACCCCTCCGACTCGCCTTTGGCGAGCCACCTCCCCTTACACAGGGGAGGCTTAGGTCTGGTGTAGGCTCCCTTGTGGGGAGTTGCGTAGCAACTCCGGGGGCATGTCGATATAAATTTTTATCTTTAAGGCTCCCTTGTGTAAAGGGAGCTGGCTCCGCGCAAGCGGAGTCTGA
>JAGZAC010000079.1 GCA_018370615.1 Clostridiales bacterium | reverse complement strand
CGGATACGTCAATGTCTTCTACAGATTTTTTGTTGTAGGTCATCTTCAAAATCCTATCTTATATATACTAGCTTTTTATACGCATACAAATTTAATATATCACAATTTTGGGTTTAATACAATAATTTTACAAAAAAAATGAACCTGCTATGTAAAAAAAATAGGATAAAATTATGAATAAAAAATGAATGTAAATATTTTTTGCTCTTTGGCAGGAAACAATGTTGAGATTAGGTTCAGAGCCTGGGATACTGTTGATACAATAGTAATAAACTCTTTTGTAGAGAGAAAAAAACCACAAAAATCCCCCGTGTGGGCGTCTCTTATAGAGCCGCTAAGGGGGATTGTTTTTATACAACCCCTCCATCAGCTACGCTGACACCACCCCGGCATCTCCTGCGGAGCTGCACCACAGGGGAGGCTTGGATTTGTGTAGGCTCCCTTGTGTAAAGGGAGCTGGCTCCGCGTAAGCGGAGACTGAGGGATTGTTTTTGTTTCCTATGTTCAGAATTTCTCATCCGTATCCAAGGTAGTAAATTTAGTATATTGTCCCAGCCATCCCATTTCTACTTTTCCAGTAGAACCGTGGCGGTTTTTTGCAATAATAACTTCCGCAGTGTTCTGGGGATTCTCCTTGTCCTTGTAGTATTCTTCCCGGTAAAGAAACATTACAATATCTGCATCCTGCTCGATGGCACCGGAGTCCCGAAGGTCAGACAGCATGGGCCGCTTGTCCGTTCTGGACTCCGGCCCACGGGACAGCTGTGCACAGCAGATTACCGGAACCTGAAATTCTTTGGCCATCAGTTTTAGGTTTCGGGAAATTTCTGACACTTCCTGCACTCGGTTGTCGTTACGATGCTCTGACTGCATCAGTCCCAAATAATCGATGACTACCAGCCCCAAATTTTTTACTCGGCGCAGCTTTGCCATCATACCGGTCACTGTCAGACCAGTTGTATCGTCGATAAGAATTTGACAGTCAGACAAAGTGGAAGAAGCATGTGCCAGCTTCTGCCAGTCCTCGTCGGTAAGCTCCCCGGAACGCAAATGGTAGCTGTCTACCAGCGCCTCACTGGATAAAAGCCTGGTTACCAGCTGCTCTGCGGACATTTCCAAAGAAAATACACAAACAGCCTTTTTTGACCGCATTGCTGCAGACACCGCTACATTCATGGCAAAAGAGGTTTTTCCCATACCAGGCCGCGCGCCTACCAGCACCAAATCTGACTTTCCCATGCCCACCAGAACCCGGTCCAGCCCTGAGAATCCTGTTTTCATTCCCTGGGTCTCTTCCTTGTTGGTAATCAGCTGTTGAAGGTGATTGTATACCTGCAGGAGTGCGTCCTTGATATGGACAAAACTTTTATTGTCCTTTTGTTCTGCAATGGCGTAGATTTTGCTTTCTGCCATTTCCACTAGCCGCTCCACCTCTTCTTCCTCGGTATATGCGGCTTCGGTGACTTCTTCGCAGGCGCCGATCAGAGCGCGCAGGGTACTTTTGTCCCGGACAATTGTGGCATAGTCCTTTACATTGGCGGCAGTGGGAACCGTTTCCGCAATGAGGCGGATGTATTCCTTCCCCCCTGCAGCGTCGTAAACTCCGTCTTTTACAAGTTCATCGATTAGGGTAACTACATCGATATTTTTGCTTTTCAAATACATGCCCTGCATGGTGGCGTAAATGCTCCGGTGTTCTTCCAGATAAAAATCGTCGCTGGAAACAATCGGTGTAATCGTATCCAAACAAGCGGGGTCGATTAGAATGGAACCCAACACGGACTGTTCCGCCTCTAAGGAAAAAGGCATTTTACGGTCTAGTTGTATATTCACGGCTCTTTCCTCAGTCGCAGACGATTAAATTCAGCTGGCCTTGAATTTCCGGATACAGCTTTACTGTCAGTGTGTAGGAGCCGTATGCCTTGATAGCGCCGTCTGTTACAATTTTCCGTTTGTCCAGTTGAATGCCAGATTGCTCCTGGAGCGCTGCAGCAATATCTGCAGTGGTAATGCTGCCATACAGCCGGCCATCTGCTCCGGCAGTTGCCTTGATTTTTACAACGATTCCCTCCAGCTTGGAGGCCAGCTCTTTTGCGGCGGCCTTGTCCTGCGCAATCTTATATTCCTTTGCTTCTTCCTTGTTTTTCGCATCCGCCAGTGCCTTGGCATCGGCTTCTATCGCCAGCTTTTTGGGAAATAAAAAGTTGCGAGCGTATCCGTCGGATACGGTTACGATTTGATCTTTTTTTCCTTTTCCTTTTACGTCTGCCAGTAACAATACTTTCATGAATCTATCCAGCCTTTCTTTTTTCTTTATGCGTCATTGCTTGCCGGTGCTTTTCTGTGGGAGAGATACACGGCTTTTTTCTGCGGCGGTGCTGTCCAGATACCGGTCCAGCGCTTCTTTTAAAAGTTTTACAGTCTCTGCCACGGTGACTCCTTCCATACGGGCGCCTGCAGAGTCAAAATGGCCGCCTCCCTTCAGCTCTTCCAAAATCAGCTGCACGTTAATGGTACCCGAAGAGCGGGCAGAAATGTGGATTTCATCTCCAATGGGGACGATGGCGAAAGAGGCTTTTACTCCCTCCACTGTAAGGAGACGGTCCGCGGCCTTTGCAGCCGGAACCTTATCCCGGAGAGTGCATTCTTCGCTGGGGCAGGCAATGGCGGCAATTCCCCGGTAAATTTCCACATGGGCGTGAAATTTCAGTTCCCGCTGGAACTCGTCCAATTCCGTTTTGAAAAATTCCTGCACTTCACTGACGTCCGCTCCCCTGCTGCGCAGGTAAAGTGCTGCGGAGAAGGTGCGGGTGCCGGTATTTTTGGTAAAATGGTTCGTATCCAGCAAAATGCCCGCCAGCAGCAAATCTGCTTCATGGGGCAGCAGCATTTCACCGGGAAGAATCTGTTCCAGCATCTCTGCCACCAGCTCGCTGGCCGCCGCCGCCGAAGGCTCAATATATGTGATCAGCAGAGGCCGGTCAAAATCGATGGTTTTTCGATGGTGATCGATGATTACAATGTTTTTGCAGTGTTCTGCTAGGACGGAGGATTCAAATTGTGCAGGATTGTTTACATCGGTGATGATCAGCAGCGTGTCTGAATGGACAAGATCCAAGGCTTCCTGGGCGCTGACAAACATACTGTTGTACTCCTGTTCATTTGAGAGCCATTCCCGGCAGCGGTCCAGATTGCTGTCGTCCGGATCCGTGACAATGTTGACCTGCACGCCGCAGAACAGGGCAATTCGTGCAAGGCCCACCGAGGCACCGAAGGCGTCAAAATCTGCGTATTTGTGGGCCATGATAAGCACATTGGAGGAAATGGAGATTCGAGAAATGAGCTCATTTGCAATCACCCTGGCCCGCACTTTTGTACGCTTTTGGGGAATTTTTGTTTTTCCTCCGTAGATTTCCAAGGTACCGTCTCCCCGGACGACTACCTGATCTCCGCCTCGCTGCAGGGCGGTGTCTAGGGCAGCCTGGGCGCTTTTTTCTTTCTCCGCAAGTGTGCCGCCTACAGCACAAATCCCCATGGAAACTGTTACGGAGATACTAGATTCGCCGATACGGATATCTCGGACATCATCCAAAATAGAAAATCCGGAATCCATAAAGGATTGAAGATGAGACTTTTCAAAGAGAAAAATATACCGGTCCTGTTGGTATTCCTTCAGCACTCCGCCCGCAGATACAGCCCAGCTGCGCAGCAGCTGCACTGTTTGGCTGGAGGCAGTACGGTAGTCTTCCTGCTCGTAGTTGAGCAGCTCATCCAGATTGTCTACTACAACATATCCCACTGCACATTCTTTGCCTCGCAGAGCTGCTTCCGCTTCCGTTTGCAGAGTGATGTCGTGGAGAAAGGTAATGCGGTAAAGCTTGCCGTCTTTTCCCTGGGCGGTGACGCTGGTGGGCTGAAAGATGTGGTTTTTGCAGGTGAGCCGCCGCTCCCCACCCTCATTTGTCTCCGGCAGATGGAAAAACAGCTGCCCGAAATGGTGTTCCTGCTTGGTGCCAGTAAATAGAAAATCAGCGGCCTTGTTGTGCCAGATGATGCGGTCTGCATTGGCAGGGCAGACGACCGTGGGAATATCCATTTGGATGACTGCGTCGGAAAGGACGCTTGCCACTTTTGTCAAGGAATCGTCTCCCCGCAGTGCATCGGAAGGTCTGCGGCGCAGATATAGAAACACGAACACTCCTGCGGCATATATTGCAAGAAGGAAGATGCCTGTTGCAGCCGGTTTCCCGAACAGGGAATTGAGCAGTGCCTGGACGGCCACTGCAGCAAGTGCAAATATAGTGCAGAATAGGATATCCACAAGACCAAATTGAGACGGGTATTTTTTATTCATGGACAGCCTTCCTTTCTTTAAGTGTCAGGGCCGCTGCGCTTCTTCAGCCAGCTACGCAGAGCAGTGCTGAATGTGCGAATTGCTCCGAAAAAGGCCATAAGAATAAACAGTGCTACAGAGGATAGATTGAAAATAATCACACACAAAACGATCAGGACAATGCGGCTGCCTCTGCGTCCTCTATCCGGCAATCTGCCGCTGGCGCTGAACATGGCATGGAATCCTGCAACGGATGTGACGGGGAGAAAAATATACAAGAGATTCATTGCCGCATAGCTGGCAATGGAAGTTTCTGACGAAAATATAGTGAAAAAATAGCTGGCGACAAACACAATATATGCCGGCACACTGGCAGTAACGGGCCATTTCCCCTTTGGGAAAAGGTAATTTGCATTCAGTGCCAGCGCGAGCAGCCGGTATATTTTTGCGGTGAGATATGCAAACAGCTGACAGGCCAGCACTCCCATAGCGGGAAGCAGCATAGTTGCCGATTGGACCAGTGCCTGTACTTCCCGCTCTGTATATACATAAATTACACCGTTTTCTCCCGGAAGTCCGATGGAAGACAGCATATCGGTAAGCCCGTTTTGGAATTGCTCCCACAGGGCGACAAATCCTTCCCGGAGATCTCCATATTGGATCCATACCTGAACTGCCGCTACGGACAGAAGGACAACACCGAATATGACAGACAGCACCGCTGTGGTGATGGTCAGATTTTTCCCGCTGTAAATACACGCGGCGAGAGAAAATCCAATGGGAATATACAGGAAAGCGGCCAGAATCCAGAATATGCTTGTGCCGTCCACTGCAAATAGGGCGTATGTCAGGTATGCCATGCCGCCCACGCCGGGAATGGATAAAAGCCAGAGAGGGCTCCGGTCCGCGGTGAGCAGCAGAGCAAGAAGCGCACCGGCAACCGTCAGATAAAACGTCCCAAAGGCGCCGCCGGGCAGCAGAAAAGCGGCAGCAATAATAATGAAAAGCAGGACGACGCTTGTTCTTTTGCGAATCGTGGGAAGTGTGTGCCGCCTTTTCCACAGGGAAAGGGAAAATGTCTTTTGCGTTTCCATTGTGCCGCCTCCTTTCGCACACTGCGGCATGCGCAGCAATAGATGGATGATTAAAATCATTGTACCAAAATTTTTTGTTTTTGTAAAGATAAACCGGTTAAGTTGCAAAAGTTCGTTGCATATTTTTTACAATCAGTATATAATAATGGAGAAATGCTTCATTGTTCGGAGGGGGTCCGTATGAATTTTGATTTTCAAAGGATGTTTGGGGGAAAAACCGTAGTGCTCCTGGGAGCGGGTGTATCCAATATGCCCTTGGCAGAGGTGCTTGCGAACTGTGGCGCTCACCTGGTAATCCGAGACAGAAAATCCCTGGACGCCCTGGGGGAGACCGGCGTGCGTCTGCAAACGCTGGGCGCCCAGTTGATTCTTGGGGAAGGTTACATGGAAAACATAGAAGGGGACTATCTATTTCGTTCTCCCGGATTTCGTCCGGATCTGCCCCAGCTGCTTGCGGCGAAGAGGGCCGGCTGTGTAATTACTTCGGAAATGGAATTGTTTTTGGAATATGCGCCCTGTCCCGTGGTGGGAGTGACAGGCAGCGACGGAAAAAGTACGACCACGACCCTAATCAGTAAAATTCTGGAGCAGCTGGGCCCAAAAGGACGGAAGGTGTTTCTCGGCGGCAATATCGGAGAGCCCCTGCTTCACCGTATCAATGATATGTCGGCAGACGACGCTGTGGCGGCGGAGCTGTCCAGTTTTCAGTTGATGAGCATCGACGTACCTCCTGCAGTGGCTGTCATCAAAAATGTCACACCCAATCATTTGAACTGGCACACGGACATGGACGAATATATCGCGGCAAAGGCAAGAATTCTCGCCGGATGCCGGGCGGCAGTATTGAACTATGACGACAGCGTATGCCGTACCCTGGGAGAGGGATGCACTGCCCCGGTGATGTGGTTTTCCCGCAGCCCGATTCCGGTAGACTTTTTGAAGACCCAGGCCGGCGGCGTATATCCCAGGGACGGGTACGTTACTTTATATGACAGTGTTGCCGGTATAGAGCAGCCTATGTTTGCTGCAGATGTGATTTTGCTTCCCGGTGCGCATAACCTTGAAAATTACAGCACGGCAGTGGCTGCCGTTTGGGCGCTGACCAGTATTGTGCAGGGGGACAAAAATGCAGCCACCCCACTGGCGCAAGCGGCGCAGACTGTCGCCGGAACCTTCGGCGGCGTACGCCACCGGATGGAGCTGGTACGAGAGGTGAACGGTGTGCGGTATTACAATTCCTCTATCGATTCCTCTCCTACTCGGACGGCGGCGGCGATTTCCGCCCATACCTGCCCTATCCGCATCATCTGTGGAGGATATGATAAGAAGGTCCCCTTTGCCCCTCTGGCAAAAGCGTTGATTTCTCATGGAAATGTGCAAACAGTTGTATTGACCGGCGCGACCATGGAGAAAATAAAACAAGCCCTTGTGGAAGAACCTGGGTTTGCAAACAGTGGAATAGAACTGATTTGCCAGCCGGATTTTGAAGCGGCAGTGCGTGCGGCGGCAAAAAGCGCGAAGACGGGCGACGCGGTGCTGTTGTCACCGGCCTGCGCCAGCTTTGACGCCTTTGAAAACTTTGAAAAGCGCGGCGAGCGTTTTCGTGAAATCGTAAATTCTCTTTGATTGGAGTTTATACATGTATCCTGATACCAAAGAATTGGTGGCGGCCCTTGCTTCTATTATGTCCATTTCCGGACAGGAGGAGCGGGGACGGGAAAAACTTTGTGCTCTGGCGGGGTCCTATTTTGACGAATATCTCCTGGATC
>JAGZAC010000078.1 GCA_018370615.1 Clostridiales bacterium | reverse complement strand
TTTGGCGGATTTGCCTGCACCGCCAAAAGCATCGTCATTGTACAGCTCGTCTAAAGAACCGGCAGCGGCAATTAGCTTCAGTGCCGTTTTTTCACCGATTCCGGCTACCCCAGGAATATTGTCGGAAGCATCTCCCATCAGGGCTTTTACGTCCACCAGCTGTTCCGGACGAACACCGTATTCTTCGGTAAAACGGGCCTCATCGTATAGAATATCTTCCTTGGTTTTTGCAAGGATAACGCTGCATGCAGGAGTGATCAGCTGCAGAGAGTCTCTGTCTCCCGTGAGTACGTATGCACGGGTATCTCCATCTGCATCTGCCTTTGCGCATAGGGTACCGATGATGTCGTCCGCTTCATACCCCTCGCAGGTGAGTACGTGAAACCCCATAGCGGCAGCCGTTTCCTTGGCCCACGGCAGCTGCTCCGCCAGTTCGTCTGGCATACCATGCCGAGTTGCTTTGTATTCATCATACATTTTGTGGCGAAAGGTGGGGCCGCGCAGGTCAAAGGCACAAGCGAGACTGTCCGGCTTGAGGGTGTCCAAATGTTTTTTCAATATAGTGATGAAGCCGTATACCGCATTGGTAGGAATGTGATCTTTCGTATAAAGAGGCCGGATGCCGTAAAAGGCCCGATTTAGTATGCTGTTTCCATCTACAATAAGCAGTGTTTTCATAAATTCCTCGTATTTTTACGTTACTAATACTAATAGTATTGTACTCCAGCAGGGAAAATATGTCAAGGCGAATGGAATGAGATTGAATATGCAAAACAGGCCGTGGGCAAAGTCCACAGCCTGGTCTATCGTTTTTTACAATCCCTCCGTCTCGCCTACGGCGAGCCACCTCCCTTTGCACAAGGGAGGCTTTCAGGAAATGACTCCTTCGTGTGGAGGCACATAAAAAAGAACAGAAACTTCTACGAAAATCTGCACAGGGAGAGATTGCAGGCACAATTACGCAATTACATTTTTAGTATAAATTTTTATACTAAAAATTCATGTAATTAGGGATTGACAGTATATACACAATATGATAAAATGTGGATAGAATGTGAATTCTTTATGCAATTTTTATAGCAAGAGAGGGTATTTTATGTATTGTCCAAATTGCGGTGCACCTGTCGAGCCCAACACAAAATTTTGCAAAGCCTGCGGGACCCCTATCGCTCAGGAAGGTCCTCAAGGTCAAACCAGCAGTTATAACAATACCCCGTTCTTCACGCCGGAAACCAACAGCAATGCGGGAAAGCCGGTACATATCCAGTCTAGAAACATCGCTATCTGTATTATTTTATCCATCGTGACATGCGGAATCTATGGGATTTACTGGCTCATATGTCTGGTAAACGATGTAAACGAAGTCTCTGAAAACAACGGCTCCTCCGGGGGCATTGTTTTCCTTCTTTCTCTTGTAACCTGTAACATTTATCTGTTGTATTGGATGTATAAAGCAGGAAACGATATTAATGCCGCACAAAAAATGCGCGGCATCTCGGGAGACAACAGTTCCGGCGTGGTATATTTGATTCTTTGTTTTGTGGGACTTGGAATCGTTGCCTATGCGCTCATTCAAAATGAACTCAATAAACTCGTAGAAGAATTCGGACAAAATTAAGATGATCCAACGAAGAAATAAAGTCTTGCGCATCGCCCTGATCCTGCTCGGGATTGGGGCGTTGTATACTTTACTTGCGTATTTCACCGATTTCGGGATTCCCTGTCTATTTTATACCATCACCGGACTGCAGTGTCCCGGCTGCGGAATTTCCCGGATGTTTCTCGCTCTATTCCAATTGGATTTCGCTGCTGCCTTCCATTACAATGCGGCCGTATTGTGCCTACTTCCCCTGTTTATTTTCGTAGGTGCAAGAAAAATCTATCTCTACATCCGATATAACCGAAAGAAAGATTTTTTAAGTGATATTGGCGTTTGGGGAATGATTGTTGTGCTAGTTCTCTTTGGGGTTCTGCGAAATATATTATAATAGCAAAAAGTAGCCACAGTGTGGCTGCTTTTTTACTTATCAAAATCAAATAGATTCAGCCCTACCGACGCATGGAAACGCCTGTCTACTTTTCCATTTATCATATGCATCACCATTTCACAGGTGGCACTAACGACGGCACTGTTCAGATGCCCGCCGAACACTTCGCCCTTTTCATTGCCCGCACTCATATGCAAATGGCAGTAAAATTTGTCATCCATTGTGCTGATGGTTCCTGTCAGGGAAACGATTTCAAAGTTTCCGCGGAAATCATTTGCCATATACCGTTTTTCCCTTGTGTCAAATACGCCTACCGTAAAAGCACTTACCGCCCCCAGCGCATTGACACTGGCCAGCGCAATCTGCTCCCGCTGGGCAATCTCCCGTATCTGTTCGAGAATCTCTTCCCCAGGATCTATGCGGGCAATCAAATCATTTCCAAACCTTTTGTATTCCAAAATGAAACACTCCTTTCGTCTTTATACGGAATTGCCCAGTAAACAGAGGAAAGCGTATCTTGAAATATAAAATGCAAGCAATGTCCAAAACGCAAGCGGTTCATCCCTGTCAAAATATCCGTTTACCATATCGAATGCAAAAAGAGGTGCTTTCTGGGCACACCATACAATTCAGTTAAATTCCTCTAAGGATCACCGTAGTCATAGGGACCAAAAATCAATGATATAGAGTCTGCCGCTCGGGAGCAGTATATCATCTCTACATGACAGATATCTTTCGAGTGATGCGAAAAAGTTATTTAACCGCCTTCAATATATACGTATTCCCCCAATTATTCAGCACCTCAACAGACAAGAACCCTGCTTGAAGCAGAACCTCTGTTTCGTGATTTACTGTAAGCGGCGTGTCATAATGATAAATCTCATCATCTTTAATATCTTGCTCTGCTTTTAAAGCGAGCAAATTCCGACGGTGCAGAATTTCTACATCGTCTGATGGAGCAAAATAATCCGTCAATATAAAATAACCATTCTCCTTTAATGCCGTATGCAGTTTAGTATACAGAGGCAGCTTTTCCTCTTTTGTAAAATGGTGCAGGCTTTCAACAGACACCGCAGCATCAAAACAGCCCTCGCCCAAAGGCAGATCAAAATATGAACCCAAAACCAAGGTAATATCTTTATCAAAAAACTTTGACTTGAGCGCAGACAACATCCCTTCCGATAAATCTATTCCCGTCACCTTTGCAAACGGATTCAGCATGAAATATTCTCCCAGCTCAAGCCCAGTTCCGCAGCCAAGATCGAGTATATGACAGTCTTTCTCAATAGGCAAACACTTTGCGGTAAATGGATAAAACTCGTCTGCCGATACGATCTCTGTCAGCATATGCTCATCATATCCAATTAGTCTGTTTTCAAAAAAATCGCTCATTTTTTCAAGCAACTAATTCTCTCCTTTTCGTGACATCAAAGCCACACATTCCACATGCTTGGTACGCGGAAACAAGTCACATGCCACAATATGGTCCAATCCATATCCTTTCTCTGAAAGCTTTTTCAAATCTCTTCCAAGAGTCCCCGGCTCACAGGAAACGTACAGAATCTTTCCCGGTCGAAGCTTACACAAAGCCTGCAGCATCTTATCGGAACATCCCGCCCTGGGCGGATCGATCAGCGCAAAGTCGATGGAACCATAGGTGCTTTTTGCAAAATCTGCACTGTCACCACAGAAGAATCCTACGTTGGAAAGACCGTTTACCGCAGCATTTGCCTTTGCATCGGCAACTGCACCGGCATTGATTTCCACTCCTGTCACATACACATCCGGATGCTGCTTTGCAATCGCCATGCCGAAAATCCCTGTCCCACAATAGAGATCCACACCATATTCTCCCTCAGCAGGGTTCAAAAGCTCCACTGCCCTCCGGCACAAAAGCTCCGCCGCAGCCGTATTTACCTGAAAGAAAGAAGAAGCGGTTATTTTAAGCGTCAAGCCCAGAAAAGATTCCTCAATATAGTCCCTTCCCCACAAAATCTCCAGCTTTGTTCCCTTTTCTTCGGGGTGCTTTCCGCCTCCCGTCAATACACCGACAATCTCCGGATGCTTCTCACGAATATAGGTAGCATACTCTTCCGCCTCGTCTCTTGCAGAATTCCCCTCGACCCCCAACACAACGCACAGCTGGGACAGAGTTCTGTCTGCGCGGATATAAAGATAAGACGGCACAGCACTTTTGCCAGTGAAAAAAGATTCTGTATCCCTGGCAATCTCAGAAAAAACTTCCGGACACAGCAGACAATCCGACACCGGCACATATTGATTTGACGATTCCTGGAGAAAGGAAATCTTACTATCCTCCGAAAAATGATACACCGCTTTGTTTCGATAACGCATATGGTCAGCGGACAGGATTTCTTCTACATTTACCGTACCCAGTCCTGCACGGCGCAGGGCTGCCTCTACGGAAGCTTTTTTGACCTCCAGCTCATGAGCATAGGTGATGTGCTGTAGTGTGCAGCCGCCGCAGGTGCCGAAAGCAGGACATGCAGGATCACACCGAAAAGGAGAAGGCACATCACAGGAAACCACCGCTGCAATTTTGTAATTTTTACGGCTGTCCACAATCCGGGCCTGCACCCGGTCTCCGTCCACGGCACCCATACAAAATACTACACATCCATCCAGCTTGCAAATGCCGTTTCCGAGGGAATTCATTTCCGGCACATAGGCGGAAAATATTTCAGTTTCCAATTTTGATTCCTCTATATTATTTATCCCTGTTTTGCAGATACGTGTCTATGGACGCAGCAGCCGTTTTTCCGGCGCCCATAGCGAGAATCACCGTTGCGGCACCGGTCACCGCATCTCCACCGGCATAGACGCCCTGCAGAGAAGTAGCACCCGTCTCCTCCGCAACAACAATTCCGCCGCGTGCGTTCACTTCCAGTCCCTCCGTGGTTTTTTTCAGCAAGGGATTGGGCGAAGTGCCGATGGCCATAATCACCGCATCTACATCTATCGTAAATTCCGAGCCGAGAATTTCTATCGGCCGGCGTCTCCCTCGTTCATCCGGCTCCCCAAGCTCCATTTTTATGCACCGGATACCGGTAACAAAGCCGTTCTTCGGATCCCGCTTGTCCTCCGGATTGTTGTACCCCAGAATTTCTGTAGGATTGGTCACCAGCCGCATCTCTACACCCTCTTCTATAGCATGCTCCACTTCCTCCCTTCTGGCGGGGATTTCCTCCATAGAACGGCGGTATACAATATACACTTTTTCGGCGCCAAGGCGCAGAGCGGTCCGCGCCGCATCCATCGCCACATTGCCGCCTCCTACAACTGCCACCCGTTTTGCCCGCATAATTGGCGTATCAGAGTCCTCCTGATAGGCCCGCATCAAATTGCTTCGGGTAAGATATTCATTGGCAGAATACACTCCTTTGAGAGATTCGCCGGGTATGCCCATAAACCGAGGCAGGCCGGCGCCAGTTCCGATAAATACCGCTTCAAAGCCCATCTCCCCCAGCAGTTCATCTGTCGTGATGGTTTTCCCTACGACTACATTGGTCTCAATCTGTACGCCCAAGGAGCGCAGAGTATCCACTTCTTTTTCCACGATAGATTTGGGGAGACGGAACTCGGGGATTCCGTACACTAAAACCCCTCCGGGCAAATGCAGGGCTTCAAAAATCGTCACCTTGTATCCCTTTTTCGCCAGGTCCCCGGCACATGCAAGTCCCGCAGGACCAGCGCCGATCACCGCTACTTTATGCCCGTTGGATGCAGGACGTACCGGCGGATCCTGTACATATGTATTGTGCCAGTCGGCTACAAATCGCTCGAGCCGTCCGATTCCCACCGGCTCGCCTTTGATTCCACGGACACAGTGCTTTTCACATTGATTTTCCTGTGGACAGACACGCCCGCAGATGGCGGGAAGGCTGGAAGATTCTGCAATAACCTGGTATGCTCCTTCAAAATCTCCCTCTTTGATTTTCGCAATAAAAGCGGGAATATGGATGTTCACCGGACAGCCGGATACACAGGGCATATGCTTGCATCCAAGGCAGCGCATCGCTTCATCTATAGCAGTATCCTTTGTATATCCGGTGGCCACTTCCTGAAAATTATGGGCCCGGATTTCCGGCGGCTGAGAGGGCATCGGATTCTTTTTGAGACGCATATTTGCTGCCATCTTACTCAACCTCCTTTGCAAACAAGTTACAGGTTTCGCTGTATGCGTGCCTTTCAAAATCCTGATACATTGTGCCTCGCTGCATAGCCTCGTCAAAATCCACGGCAAATCCGTCAAAATCCGGTCCATCCACGCAAGCGAATTTCGTCTCTCCTGCTACGGTAAGCCGGCAGCCGCCGCACATCCCCGTACCGTCAATCATAATCGGATTCATAGACACAGTAGTTTTCACCCCATGAGGCTTCGTAGTAGCTACGACAAATTTCATCATCACCAGAGGCCCAATCGCAATCACCTCATCGTATGCTTCCCCAGCCTCAATCGCTTCCTGAAGCGGAACCGTTACAACCCCCTGTCTCCCATAGGAGCCATCGTCTGTCATAACCGTCAGGCGATCACAGCAGGTGCGGAATTCTTCCTCCAAAATCAGCAAATCCTTGCTGCGAAAGCCAATAATTCCATGGACTTCACATCCCAGAGCGTGCAGCTTCTGCGCTACTGGAAATGCAATGGCACAGCCTACACCGCCGCCCACAATACAGACTTTTTTCAGTCCTTCTGTGTGGGTAGGCGTGCCCAGAGGTCCTACAAAGTCAGCTATGTATTCTCCAGTGTTCTTTTGATTTAACTTAGCAGTTGTAGCACCTACAATTTGGAAAATTATCCGCACCGTCCCCCGGTCCCGGTCATATCCGGCAATGGTGAGAGGAATCCGCTCCCCATCATTATTTACACGCAATATAATGAACTGCCCCGGCTGCGCCTTCCTGGCAACCAGAGGCGCTTCGATTTCCATCATTGTGACAGCTGTATTCAAAATTTTCTTTGCAACTATTTTATACATATCAAATTATTTCCTTTCCGCATTCGGCAAAGGGATTATACTTTCACTATATTTATGAAAGAAAACATCTTGCTTCTTGCAATAGTTTTATATTATTGTAGCATAATCCCAGGTACTTTGCAATATTAATGGATGATTTCTTCCTTTTACATGTATTGGAATTATCATTACAACTCCTAAACCTCCTCTGTGTAAGGGGAGATGGCACGGCACTGCCGTGTCGGAGGGGTTGTTGAAAAAAACAATCCCCCAGTCGGCCAACGCCGACTTGCCCCCTTTGCACAAGGGGGCCTTGGAATTT
>JAGZAC010000077.1 GCA_018370615.1 Clostridiales bacterium | reverse complement strand
TTGCTATTATGAAGCTGGAGAAGGTCGGTGTATCCATTACCGGAAACTCCACCAATCCCACTCGTTTCCAGCACCCCGTGGCAGGCACTTATAAAAAATGGTGCGTGGAGAACGGCCAGTCCTATTTCTCCGTTGCTTCCGGCGGCGGCACAGGAAGAACGCTCCATCCGGACAACATGGCTGCCGGTCCTGCAAGCTACGGCATGACGGATACCATGGGCCGCATGCATTCTGACGCACAGTTTGCAGGCTCCTCTTCCGTTCCGGCGCATGTAGAAATGATGGGCTTGATTGGTGCAGGCAACAACCCGATGGTCGGTATGACCGTTGCCGTTGCTGTAGCAGTAGAAGAGGCTTGTAAATAATATTCGAAGCTACATAAATTTCAAACAGCAAACAGGGCATTGGGTGTTTATTGCACCAAATGCCCTGCTTTTTTATTATTTTTGTGGGGGATGCGTTGTATTATCAGATTGACTTACGAAGGGAAACCGCTGGACGGATTTTTCTTTAAGGGGGCGGTCTTGATTTACTTTCGTCTGGTCTCCATCAAAACCACTATCATTCCGTCAGTTAACCCTGTGTAAAAATCCACTGTGCAAGGAGTTTCACATTGACTTTACAGTACCTTCACCAAGTAGGGATAGAATTTTTCATCCGAGCCCCGTAAAATAAATATGCATAACCAATGATGATACAGCTTCAGACAGAACTTCTCAGTATAACTGTCCAGGGCGCTTTTCACACTGGTTTTGCTTAAACTAGAATTGTTGCAATTTACAAAAAGGAGCTGCAAGCATGCAAGATATCATCCTTTATGGAAGTCAGTACGGCAGTACCCGACGGTATGCGGAAAAATTGTCCGAGCAAACCGGCATTCCGGCAGTCAGTTACAAAGATGCGCCGGCCCTTTCAGATAAGAAAACCATTGTCTATCTGGGTGGTGTGTATGCCGGCGGCGTTCTAGGCCTTGTGAAAACTCTGCGTGGCTTTTCCCTTCAGAAGGGACAGAAGCTGATTCTCGTCACCGTAGGATTGGCCGATCCAAACGATCCGGATAACCGGGACAATATTCGCACTTTTCTGCAAAGACAGCTTCCGGCTGAACTGCTCGGCCGGGCAACAATCTACCATTTACGTGGCAGGATCGATTATCAAAAGCTTTCTTTTGGTCATCGGACGGTGATGAAACTGCTATATCAGTTCCTGCGCAGGACACCTGTCGAAAAACAAACGGCAGAGAATCGGGCACTTGTAGAAACCTATGGCAAGCAAGTGGATTTTACAGACTTCAGCACGCTGGAGCCTATTATTGACGATATTCAGAGGTAAGCTTATTGGATGGCGTCCTCAAATTTTTCTATATTTCCGGTCTGCCCTACCACGCAGATAACATCTCCTTCCTGAAAACAGTATTCGGAAGGAAAATCGACATCTGTATGGTGGTTGTGTTCTATTGCTATAATATTCAATTTGTATTTGCGACGGGTGTCTGCTTGCTGAATAGTGACGCCAATCAGTCGATCCGTTACCTGAATTCTTCTGACCTCCACATCCCCTTCTAGAGCGACAGAATCCAGGAAGCTGTTGTAGATCAGCCCTTTGCCCAGACGAACGGCCATATCCCGTTCCGGATAGATTACCCTGGCGCCCAGTTGCTTGAGCACCTCCCCGTGTATGATGCTGTTGGCCTTAGCGATAACGTGGGGCACGTTCATCTTGAGCACTGTCATCGTCGTGAGAATACTAATGTCCATCTGCTCGCCGATGCAGATTACGACGGTATCGCAGTTTTGCATACCGGCTTCTTCCAGGTATTCCCGGTCCAATGCCTCCACAACCATAGCATAAACGGTGTAACTGCGTGCCTCTTTTACTTTAGCTTCGTCCTTGTCAATCGCTATGACCTCTTTTTCAGATTTTGCCAGACATTCTACCAGAGCCGAACCAAACCGACCCAAGCCAATAACCCCAAAAGAGACAGATGTATTTTTCTTTTTCATGGAATTTCCTCCTATGTATTATCCAATAGTGATGGATTCTTCGGTGTAGTGCGTGGTGGGGGCGGGGCGCTCGATCCAGATGGAGAGCAAGGTAAAGGCTCCTACCCTGCCGGCAAACATGGTGAAGATCAAAACCAGCTTGCTGCCGTCGGCCAGTGATGGCGTGATTCCCGTGGAAAGACCCACGGTGCCGAAGGCCGACACCTCTTCAAACAGCAGCTGAACAAAACTGCAGTTTGGCTCCAGAATGCACAGCAGAAAGGTCCCCACGCACACCAGCAGCAAGGAAAGCAGGGCGATCACTGAGGCCTTGGTAAGGGTTTCAGAAGAGATGCTGCGGCGGAAGGCGCCGATATGTTTTTTGGTGAATAAACTGCGCACCTGCTGCATCAGGACGAAGAAGGTGCTGGTTTTGATACCGCCGCCGGTGGAACCGGGAGAAGCACCGATAAACATCAGGATAATCAGGACGAAGAGTCCAGCGTTGGTAAATTCCCCAATGGGATAGGTGGAAAATCCCGCTGTCCTTGCGGAAACGCTTTGGAAAAAGGCACCTAGCCAGGAAATTTCCTCTGTGGCTTTTAACAGCAGCATTCCCGTGACAATCAAGACTACTGTAGTAACGATAACGATTTTGGAGTGGAGCATGAGCTTTTTAAAGGACCGCTTTTTCAAAACATCCAGAATGACCAGGAAGCCAAGACCGCCGAAGATGATCAGTCCGCTGGTTGTCAGGTTCAGCAGCACATTCGACTGGTAAGGGATCAAATTTCTCAGGCCGCCCAAAATATCAAATCCGGAGTTATTAAACGCGGCGATGGAATGGAAAGCGCTGATCCCCAACGCCCGCAGCGGGGGATAATCCTGCACAAACACGATGAAGCTTAAAATCATTCCCACCAGTTCAAAGCACAAGGTCATCAGCAAAACAGCTTTGACCAGACGGACCATTCCGCGAAACCCATCTACGTTTAAGGCCTCTTTTACCAGAATGCGTCCTTTAAAGCTCACTCGTTTCCCTGCCGCAAGGATCAGCCCTACGCCGATAGAGGTAACGCCCAAGCCGCCGATCTGAATCAGCACTGCGACAATGGTTTGCCCAAAGACCGTGAAGTGATCGGCTACATCAATGGCGATCAGGCCGGTGACGCACACCGCGCTTGTGGAGGTGAACAGGGCGTCGATAAAGCTCACATGCGCGTCGCTCCGTACAGAGATCGGCAGCAGGAGTAAGCCTGTACCTAGCAGAATGACTAGTGCGAATCCCAGAACAATCAGCCTTCCGGGGGGCTGTTTCTTAATAGAAAAAATTAAGTGTTTCACTGTTTTATTACCGGCAGTACGGCAAAATTTCATCCTTTCTGTTTTGTTGTTTTATCTATGTTCAGGGCGGCAGGCAGAAAAACCGCGCACTGCCCGCTTTTCTCAAAAATAGGGTGGGCTTCCCTGTGTCGAAAACCCTGCCCTTATCTCCGGATACATATGCCTTTATACACCCAGATGGGAAAACCCTACTGTGAATAAATAGAGAATGAAAATTCCCTATGACAGACTCCATCACTTATTCCAGCATAGAATAGTATAAGGATTGTGCACAGAGAAGTCAAGAGGATATTCTTTTTTTTTACGGATTGTCCTGCCTTTTCACAGACAGTCAGTTTGATTCGTCAGAATGCATACTGCAATTTTAAAATCGACCGCTTGTAAAAGGAATGGTTTGAAGGCTGACGCTGGGTTTGAGCAGTGCCATTGCCGTGGCTGCGCAAAGCCTGTAGGCAAGGTGCAGGACGCGTAGAAGCATAAAGCTCTTGGCGTGGTTTTCGCCAAGAGCTTTATGCTTCTACGCGCTCGCAATATACTACATATCTTTGATAATTGTGCCGATAAGGATGGCAGGTGATGAGTGTTACCAAATCGCGTCCCTTTTGGATTAGCAGCTCCTGTACATCGGTGGGGGAAATAATTTCCAACTCCGACACACGGTAGGTCAAGGCTTCACGGAAATTTTGAATATAAATTTCGTCTCCGATTTCCAATTTTTCAATATCCCGGAACATGGCTGTCCGGCTGGCTCCCCGGTGGGCCGCCAGTACGCAGTTGGTATTTTTTCCTCCGATGGGGTAGGAGGTTTCCGTCAAATGGACGGCGCCCTCCCGCATGTTTTCGGTGTTTGCGCCCAAGAGAATGGGAAGCTCTACTTCCATTTTTGGAATGGAAACAAAGCCGATGATATTTCCCTCCAGTCCGTATTCAGTCAGGTCGATGCCCGGCTGCTGATAGGAAAATGGATCTTTCAATTCCTTCTGCTTCTCCGCAAACAATGCTTCGTTACGACGCTGCAATTCTTGGTACAATTCTTCAAAGGGGAAAGCGGCGCCGGCTTCTTTCGGCATCTTTTCCGTAGCTTCCTCTATTTGCTGTGTAAATTGGATTTTTTGCTGCTGTACTTCTTTTTTGTAAAGAAGGTCGGTACATATAGGATAAAGCAGTACGGCCAGCCCGGCAAGAAACAGCAAAATGGCAGCAGCGGTCAGCCACCGATGTTTTTTTCCCTTTCTTGTATTATTTTTCATGCTGACGCTCCTTCCTTTTGCGCCGCCGACGGACAAGCAGAACCATGGCAATGATAATTATCAGAAGAATTCCTCCAGCTGCCGCACCAAGGGATTGCAGCCGTATATCAATGCCCAGTACAGATATCAGTCCTACCGTCTGCCGATATGCCTCGGTTTCTTCGGCAACATAAGGAATACGGGTGCCGCGCACCAGCAGCCGGTGCGTATTAACGCCGTAGGGGGTGCAGGTAATGAGTGTCACCAAATCCCGGCCTTCTGCAGTTTCCAACGCATGAAGATCATCTGGAAGAACAGTATGGATCTCGTCTACCTCATAAGCCAGGATCTGATCCAGCACATGGATGTAAAACCGGTCACCGATTTCTAATTGGTCCAGGTCGGTAAATAGTTTAGCGCTGGGCAGTCCGCGGTGGCCAGTGAGTACCGCGTGTGTGAATTCATCGCCGATGGGAAGGGCAGTGGATTCAATATGCCCGACGCCCATTTGAAGTACTTCCTCACTTGTTCCGTGATAAATCGGCAGTCGGACGTTAATTTTGGGGATTTCAATATACCCCATTATGCCGTTTATATTCAGACAATCCAGATAGTTTTTCGGCAGGGCGTAGCCTGTGCCGGGGACGAAAGGATCGCGTACCGGGTCGCCGGCAAGGCTTTCGTTATACTCCTGGGCCTTTTTCCATTCCGCCGCATAGAATGCCGTATCCTCTGCGGCCAGATTTTCCTCATATTCCTGAATTACGCCGGACTGGTGGATTCTCGCCAGCCAATCGCTGACAGTAGGGTACAGAAGCACGGCCGCCCCGACAAGAAACAGCAAAACGGCAAAAACGGTGAGTGCCGGATGTATTTGGTTTTTGTTTTTTCCGACAGCAGGTTTCTGCCGCATGCGTTTTGCCTCCTATTCTATTTTGTAAGAGGAAAAGAAGGACGGGGCAGTGATGCCCCCGCCCTCGCCCTTCCTTCTGCTTTTTCAGACTGGCAAATCAGTCTTCTGCTCTTCTCTTTCTGCGGACAACAATAAACAAGATTACTGCAGCGCCCATCAGTACAATACCTACAGCGGTAAACAGGATGGTACCCATACCACCGGTAGTGGGTAGCTGGAATCCGTCATCGTTCTCTACTGTCAGGGGAACCAAACCGGTTGCGATATCGGCGTCTGTTACCTTGCCGTCTAAGACGTCCTCTTTGGCATCTACGATTGTTACAGGTACAGGTGCTTCCAATATATTGTAGCTGTCCGGCGCCTTGGTCTCTACCAGATACCAGGTGGTTTCATCCAGCCCGTTTAGTGTCAGTTTTCCGAGACGCTCGCCATTGGAACCTACAGTAAGCGTGGTGGTAGTGCCGACCTCATTTTCCAGTGCCTTGCGGTATACGCCCTCAGACTCCTGGTCTTGGATAAAACCAATGGGATTTCTTCTGGCCTCTGCATCCTCCAGGGAAGCGTATAGTTCAAATTCGGCGCCTGCCAGGAATGTGTCGTTGTGATCTTTATCTACCTTGCTTATATCTAGGCCATAGGTATAAACAGTTGAGGTGTTGGTTTTTGACTCCCAGCTGTCCTCAGTGTAAGGGTTATTGGTATAATCCAAGTATGCGTTGTTTACGTTGCCGTCCTCTCCTACTACTGCATTTTCGTTCAGTGTAGCGGTGTACTCAATATGTATTTTCTCGTAATCGCTGATCTGCTCATAGTCAAAGGTAAGGGTGAACGTAGATGTGCCTCCTTCGTTTGGACGCACAGTGTTCTGGGAATACTCGGTATCCAGTGTCAGCGGCGTTTCTGCTTCTCCGAGCACACCGTATACGTTGATGGAGCCTTCCGTCAGCGTAAGGCTGGACGGGAGGAAATCACTGATGACATAATTTTTTGCCAGGGCGTTTGCAGGAAACTGAGGAATATCCGCTGTGATGTCAAAAGAGACAGTATCGCCAATGCTTGCATTGTCGGCTTTCTTGTTATCGCTGACTGTCTTGGTAATGGTGGGCTCACTGGATTTAACCTCTACTGCTGCAGGCGTAGTCATCTCCCAGGCGCTATCTCCTTCATTCCATTCCGGTACCAGATTTACCGCAGAGGGACGATAGACCCGCATTCCGTTTTCAATAAGAATCAGATAGTTGCCCATCTCCAGGTTTTCAATATTCCCGTTTCCGGTACGGCTGCCCGCTGCCGCGATGCTGGGAGTTCCGGTTTTGATACCTGCCGACAAACGGTCGTAAAATGCGGCGATAGTATCTGCATCCGCATCCTCGTTAAAAGCCGGCAGCACGGTGTTGTCATTCTCCGTGTCGATATAGGCGGGAAAGTTTGCCTGTACCCACCCGGCCACATCGGACGTCCAAGTATAAACCGGCTGCTGAGGTTGGTCGGCATCATAGTTGTAGGTCACGTCCATCAGCCGATAGGCGCTGACGGTTACGGTATCCTCCGCACCGCTTACCGTAATCACGCCTCTATCCTCTTCGGTGATGACAGCAAGGCTTGTGGTGGCAAGCATGCTGATGGTTATCAGCAGCGTCAGGAAAATCGCCAATACATTCAATGAATTTCAAGGAGAATTTATCGGCATTGTAGGACTGTCCGGGGCGGGAAAGTCCACCATCCTTAAATGTATTCACCGCACGTATCTGGCCACGCAGGGACATATTTACTACAATAGCGCTGCATTCGGCCGCATTGACCTGACGTCTGCATCGGAGAGA
>JAGZAC010000076.1 GCA_018370615.1 Clostridiales bacterium | reverse complement strand
CAGAGAACTTCTTCTGTTCCTACTTCCTTCATAGAAGCGGTAAAGCTATACTCCCCTGCTTCCTTGAAGGTCACTCTGAATCTGGCTGTGGCATCTGACATCGGGAAGCCAATATCAGAACCAAAGTCCCCAGAAAATTCATACCAGTTTCCATCGTTTACTTCGTAATATTCCAGCTTCTCGATTGCTTCCGGGTCGCTGAAGTTGGAAGTACCAATTACCATCTTCCCTGCGTCT
This sequence comes from Clostridiales bacterium, assembly GCA_018370615.1. Lineage (GTDB taxonomy): Bacteria > Bacillota > Clostridia > Oscillospirales > CAG-272 > Avispirillum. Next base: position 7,077 of record JAGZAC010000076.1, on the reverse strand, counting down.
CCATTGGCAGTGGTGGTAAAGGTGAACTCTGTTGCTTCCCCTACGGTGAAGGTCTTTTCTCCAATGTCTGTTGTCAGGGTGCTCTGTACATATTCATCATTCACAGTAAAGCTGACTTCAGTAGAGCAGAGAATCTCTTCTGTTCCTACTTCCTTCATAGAAGCGGTAAAGCTGTACTCTCCTGCTTCCTTGAAGGTTACTCTGAATCTGCTGGTTGCATCTGACATCGGGAAGCCCGTCGGCCCAAAGTCTCCCGTCAGCTCATACCAATTTCCATCGTTTACTTCGTAATACTCCAGCTTCTCGATTGCTTCCGGGTCGCTAAAGTTCGAAGTGCCAGTCACCATCTTCCCTGCGTCTCCATTGGCAGTGGTGGTAAAGGTGAACTCTGTCGCTTCTCCTACGGTAAAGGTCTTCTCTCCAATGTCTGTTGTCAGAGTGCTTGGATTTGTGCCAACAGCAAATACTGTTATAGGTATCATGGCAAAAACCATGCACAAGAAAGCAAACATGATAACCATTTCTTCCGAGCTTTGCTCATTGATTTTTCCTCCTGAGTTTTCCAATTCTTTGGTAACAATCGTCAAAATATGTACATTTTGATACTCAATAGATTATATAACTAACGTCTGATAAAATCAATAGATTTTTGCGTTTTTATGTAAAATTTTTTCATAAGGTGAGAATACCGAATATCTCCATAATTTTCTCCTTTTCTATGTATAATTCGCATATCCCATACCCACATAAAAACGGGCAAACGGAAAATTTTCCGCTTGCCCGTTGACATTCTTACCACGCAGGAAGAAAACCTGCAGCTTGGATTCTTTATTCTGCTTCCTCGGTTTCTGCATCTGCAAAGCTCTGGGGATTATCGGTAGAATACACCACTGCGCTTTCTTCCAAATCTGCTGCATCGCCCTGCTCCTCGGCAGCCTTTTTCTCTTCAATAAGTGCACGCATGGAAAGGCTGATTTTTCGATTTTCATCATCGACAGCGATAATCTTCGCATCCACGATATCGCCCACCTTCAGCACCTCGGCTGGAGTTTCGATCTTGTGATCCGCAATCTGGCTGATATGAATCAGTCCATCTGCGCCGGGAACCACTTCTGCAAATGCGCCGAAAGGCATCAGAGAAACGATCTTCACGCTGGCAGTATCGCCCACGTTGTACTTCTGATGGAAAATGTACCATGGATCTGTATCCTCTGTTTTATATCCCAGAGAAATTCTTCCTTTTTCCCGATCCAAGCCTTTTACATAGACTTTGATCACATCTCCCGGAGAAACTACCTCAGAAGGATGGCGGATTCGCCTCCAGGAAAGCTCACTGGTATGTACCATTCCATCTACGCCGCCCAAATCTACGAATGCACCATAGCTGGTCAGGCTCTTTACAGGGCCCTCGTAAATCTGACCGACCTCTACCTGATTCCAGAAAGCTTCTTCCCGCTTCCGCCGCTCTTCCGCCTGAACGGCACGAATAGACGCAAACGCACGCTTTCTGTCTTCTTTGACTTCAATAATCTTAACCTTCTGCATCGTTCCCACAAGCGCCTGCAGTGCTTCAGGACCTGCGTCCTTGGGAACCCCAGACAGAGATGCGGGAATAAACACCCGTACGGAATTGATGGAAATAATCAGGCCGCCTTTTACACAGTCCACAATTTTTCCTTCCACCGTTTCGCCGGATTCATACTTTGAAACGATTTCGTGCCAGTTCTGTTCAGAATCAACCTTTAATTTGTCAAGGGTAGCGATTCCCTCGACATCGCTGATTTTGATGACCTTCGCCTTCACCTCGTCCCCAATCTTGAACATTTCATCCAATTTTGCGGACGGATCGTCGGTCAGCTTGTCATGTACAATCACGCCGGTCGTTTTTGTGCCGAGATCCAAAGTAATTTCACTTTGGGACACGGATGTAACGACACCGACAACAATATCTCCTGGATTCAATGTTTTCATGGTCTGCTCGAGCAATTCAGCAAAGTTTTCCGTTTGCTCACTCATTGTTTGTTTAACCTCCTGTATTACACTGAACGGCGTCGATGCGCCGGCAGTAATAGATATGGTGTTACAGCGTGGGGGAATGACCAAATCCCCAATTGAATCTGCATTTTCACAGAGATATGTCTCGTGGCAGCGCTTTTTGCAGATTTCATAAAGCTTGACCGTATTGGAACTGCCCCGGCTTCCAATGACAATAACTGCATCAGAGGAATCGGCAAGCTGCTCAGCTTCCGTCTGCCTTTCTTCCGTAACATTACATATTGTATCAAAAATCAAAGCATTTGTATATACTTTTTTGATAATTTCCAAACATTTTTTCCATTCCGACAAATTCTGCGTCGTCTGGGCCGCTGCACTGACCTGAAAATCCTTGTATTTCGCCACCTGGGGAGAGTAAATCCACTCTTCCAACGCCGCGGCATCGTCAAAGACCAATCCCTCACCCCGGCAGCAGCTCATGATTCCCTGCACCTCAGGATGGTCCGCTGCACCGATCAAAAGAAAGAGCTTTCCCGGTCCAGACTGTTCCGCTGCAATTTTGCGTACCTTGGTTACATAGGGACAAGTACAGTCCAGTACTGTAAAATTTTCATATTCCTCTGCGCAGGCAAGCAGACGAGACAAATGTTCCTGGATCTCTCCGTGCGCCCGGATGATTACCGTAATTTTCTCTCCGGCCGCAGCGCGGCGGCAGATACCCTCTATATCGTCGGGACCGATTTCTCCCATGCCTCGTCTCTGCAGTTCGGAAATATATCCGTCGTTGTGAATCAGCCGCCCCAGAGTATATATAGCGCCCTCGCCCCTCTCTAGAGCATTTTCCGCTGCATCGGTGGCCCTGCGCACCCCAAAGCAAAACCCGGCGTGCTTCGCAACCTGTATATTCACGACCGTGCTTCTCCATTCTCTTCCGTTGTATCCCCCAGGGCGCACACCGCGGCAAAAATTTTCTCTGTAGCGGCTTTGTATTCCTTCATACCGCCTTTGTCAAAGGCCAGCGCATCATAGGGAATCACATCTCCCACAATCAACTGGGTTTTGTGGAAGAAACGAACCTTATTTTTCTTCGTTTTCAGATACACCGGCACCACATCACACTTTGCGTGGTAGACGATCATCCCGGCGCCGTGCTTCACCTTCGTTGTCTTAGGATCCACCCCGGGATAACGGGTCCCCTGAGGAAAAATCCCCACAAGCTCTCCCTCTTCCAAAAGATGGATAGTCTTACGGATAGACGCCACGTCCGCGCCGCCCCGGTCTATGGGAAAGGCACCCAGCGCAGTGACCAACGGTCCCAAAATTGGAACTTTGAACAGCTCTTTTTTCGCCATATACCGTACCTGCCGGTTTAGTCCCGCAGAAATCACGAGCACATCCAGCTCTCCGGTGTGATTGGCGCACAAAAGACAGCCCCTCCCCTGGGGGAGCTTCTCTGCTCCCGTCACCTGCACGCGGAAAACAGCCCGCAGCGGACGAGCCAGCAAACGATAGATGCTTTGATAAAAGGACATAATGCCTCCCAAATTAATGGCAGTACCACTGCTTACCGCAGCCTGCGCAGTTTTTCCCCGATAATCTCCAGCGCCTTAGATAATGTCTGCTCCTCATCCAGCTGAGAGTTATCGATAAAAATAGCATCCTCTGCCGGAACGGCAGGGGCGATTTCCCTGGTGCTGTCCGCTTTGTCCCGCTGCAATACTGCGGCTAGTACTTCCTCTTCCGATACCCTCTCGCCCTTTGCTTGAAGCTCCAGGTACCGCCGATGGGCCCGCTGCGCAGGAGAAGCCTCCAAAAACAGCTTTACATCCGCATCCGGCATAATCACCGTACCGATATCCCGGCCGTCCATAACCACATTGCCGTCACTGGCCATCTTCTTTTGGATTTCCAAAAGAAACTTGCGCACAGAGGAAATTGCAGACACCTTTGAAGCATATACTGTCACCTCCGAGGTGCGGATCTGTTCAGACACGTCTTCTCCGTTTAGGATTACTCGCTGCCCGTCTTTTGTATACCGCAGACTGAGCTGTATCTGCGGAAGAAGCGCAGTGATTTGGGAACTCACAGAAGGATCCGCCCCCGCCTGTAGCGCATACAGACCTACGGCCCGGTACAGTGCACCTGTGTCTACATATACAAGACTCAGTTCTCTCGCGATTCTTTTTGCCAGCGTACTCTTCCCGCTTCCGCTGGGACCATCAATGGCAATTCTGATTTTCTGATTCATATATTACCTCTCTCATATTTCTATATCAACTTTCCTTGTAGGAGGTTATTATCGTGTAAGCTTCCTTCTAGAGAGTGCAAAGCTGCTCCGGGGGCATGGAAACGAAGTTAACTGAGAGATTGTTTCTTCACAACCCCTCCGGCGCGGCCGTGCCGCACCACCTCCCCTTGCACAGGGGAGGCTTAGCTGGCTATAGGCCCCCGGGTGTGGGAGATGCGCAGCATCTCCGGGGGCATGGTGGCGTAGCCACCTGGGGGATTGTCCTTTCAAGTATATACTGTGCCGCACCCAGCCCCGCCTGCCTGCCGGTTGACCACGCAATCTGCAAATTGTATCCGCCGGTATACGCATCCAAATCCAACACCTCTCCGGCAAAAAACAAGCCAGGGACACGCCGGGCCATCATGGTTTTGGGATCGATTTCCTTTACATCCACGCCACCGCAGGTGACAATAGCTTCCTCTACGGGACGAAAGGCTACGGGCGTCAAGGTAAACTCCTTCAGCACGGACAGCAGCCTGCCCCGCATCTCCCTGGTTATCGCTCCAGCTTTCATCCGGGGCGGGATACCGCTGCGCTCCACCACTGCGGGAATCATTGCCCGGGGGAGCAAGTCTCCCAGAGAATTGATAAAATCCTTTGCCGCGTATTTCTTCATATCCGCCACCAGGCGGGCATCCAATTCTTCTTCGGATAAAGCCGGCTTCCAATCGATAGACATCCGATAATCGGTGATATCCCCCTCCTGCATATGGGCAGAAGCGGAGAGCACCAAGGGGCCGCTGACACCAAAATGGGTAAACAGCATCTCTCCCTGCTCTGCAAATACAGTTTTATCGCCTCTTTTTACAGTGAGCCGCACATTTTTGGGAGAGAGGCCCATCCAGTCCCGGGTAGACTCCCGGCATACAATAGGCACCAGAGAACCGGTAAGCGGTGTCACATGAAGCCCTGCTTCCCCAGCCATACGGTGACCGTCTCCCCTGGAGCCAGTGGCGGGATAGGAAATGCCGCCTGTAGCTATAATTACGGCGCCGTGAGCATATTCTCTTCCACTGCGGGTACGCAAGCCGCATACATTATTGTCTGTATCATACAGCACGCTCTGCACCTGCTCCCGTATGACGGAACAGTGCAGCCGGGCCATCAGCCGCTCCAGTGCGGCACAGATGTCCGCCGCCCGGTCGGATACGGGAAACACCCGTCTGCCCCGCTCTGTTTTCAAGGGAACGCCCTGCTCTTCAAAAAACGCCATGACATCTGCGGGAGAAAAGCGGTAGAGAGCGCTGTATAAAAATTTCCGATTCCGCGTTATATTTTCCATCACCTGCGCCGGCGTACAGTCGTTGGTCACATTGCATCGACCCTTGCCTGTAATCCGCAGCTTTTTGCCGCAGGCGGCGTTTTGTTCATACAGAACCGCCTGCCCGCCAGCCTGGGCTATGGCACAGGCAGCCATCATCCCCGCCGGGCCTCCGCCCACGACGGCAATCGCAGAATTCATTAAGAGATTTCCTCCTTGTGGTCGCCGCCGCGCTTCTCATATACGTTATATTCGTCCCACACTGCTTCCAGGTGGGCCAGGGTTGCGGCCACCATTTCCTGTCGTTTCATACCGATGGCGGCGAGGATGGCGTTCACAATGGACAGCGGCGCCACAAGAGAATCGGCAAAAGAAGCCATATCGCTCTTCGCACACAGGGTAGCGTAGGCGTTTTGCGCAATAGGCGCCTGGAGGCTATCGGTGATGGCAATGACTCGTGCGCCGCTCATCTGAGCGAAATCCACCGCATTGACGATCCGGCTGGAATACCGTGGAAAGCTGAAAGCGATCACCGTGTCCCCTTCTTCTATTTTCAGCAATTGTTCAAACACTTCACTGCTGCCGGTATTGCGCAGCAGGTGTACATTGGGGAAAATTAAACTAAGATTATAATCCAAGAATTCTGCCAGAGAAAAGGAAGAACGCATACCGATAATATAAATTTTGCCCGCAGATAATATAGCTTCCACCGCGTCGTCAAAGGCACGGCGGTCTATATTTTCCAATGTTGTACGGATCCTGTCCGCATCGGCAGATAGTACCGCCTCCAGCACCCCCGCTTCCCGGAACCGAGCATTTGCCACTTCCATGCGCTGTACGCTGGTAAGGCGTTTTCCCAGGGTATCCTGCATAGCACGATGCAGGCCGGGGTATCCGTCAAAGCCCAGTTCGATGGCAAAACGCACCACCGTAGACTCGGATACATCCGCATGCTTTCCCAGACGGGAGGCTGTCATATACGCCGCCTGCTCACAGTGTTCGATAATAAAAGCAGCGATTCTCTTTTGTCCTTTTGACATGCCGGGCATTGCCTTTTCTATGGTTTCTATCAAATCAAATGACATAACCGAATCCTTTCGTACGCAGGCAGTTGCGTCTCCTTTTGCCCTTCTTCGGGCACTTTTTTCTAATGTATCATTATATCCCGTCCCGACCGGATTGTCAAGAGTACTCTGTCGAGCAACCCCTCCGGCATGGCTGCACCATGCCACCTCCCCTTACACAGGGGAGGCTTAGGTTTTGTGTAGGCTCCCTTGTGGGGAGATGCGCAGCATCTCCGGGGGCATGGCGGCACTATTATTTTATCTTCAGGCTCCCTTGTGTAAAGGGAGCTCCCGCGAAGCGGGTGAGGGATTGTTCTACTTTACAACCCCTCCGAGTTTTGCTTCGCAAAACTCACCTCCCCTGTGCAAGGGGAGGCTTAAAATGAAAAGGACCCTTGCAAGGAACTGCGCATGAACTCCCCCACTGGGGAGGCTCCGCAGGCTATAGGCCCCCTTTACCAAAGGGG
>JAGZAC010000075.1 GCA_018370615.1 Clostridiales bacterium | reverse complement strand
ATGACGGCAACGCAAGGATTGCAGAAATCCTTGCTGCAAATGACATCAAGGGCGATGTACTGGCAGTTGAGGTTGTCGCAGGCAAGGGCGGCGAGCTGAGCAAGGAATGGAATATCAATGGAGAAAAAGCTACCATTTCCATCTGCCGGCTGCATTAAACAATTTTATGCGGAGATTGTATGAAAAAAGAGACGCAGGCGCAAGTCAACCCCTTCCCGTACAGCGACAGTAATAAACGGTATCACACCTTTGAATATTATCTGCGCAGACGATTCGGGGAGAAATGTGCCCGCATTGCTCTGGATGCCGGCCTCACCTGCCCCAATATAGATGGCACCTGCGGTGTGGGCGGCTGCATATACTGCCTGAACGGTTCCTGCTGTGCAGAGGGGAGAACACTTCCCGAGCAGTACAGAGCAGGAATAGGAGCCATGCGAAAAAAATGGAGCTGTAGGAAATATATCCCCTATCTCCAGGCCCACACCAACACCTATGCCCCTATAGAAACGCTGCGGCGCATCTATGCGGAAGCGGCGGCGCTTCCGGGAGCAGTCATGCTGGCCATCGCCACCCGTCCGGACTGTCTGAGTCCGGAGGTGGTATCTCTGCTGGCAGAAACTTCTCGAAAGATTCCGCTGCTGGTGGAGCTGGGACTGCAAACGGTCCACGACGACACCGCTGCGTATATCAATCGAGGCCATTCCTACAGCGTGTTTTTAGAGGGATATCGCCGACTGCGCAGCGCAGGAGGCGATATTGCTGTTTGCGTCCACCTTATCAACGGGCTGCCCGGCGAAGACAAAACCCGCATGCTGGAATCCGCCAAAGCTGTGGCGCTTCTGAAGCCGGATATGGTCAAGCTCCACCTGCTCCATGTGCTGCGGGGTACGCCCCTCTGTAAGCTCTATCTGCGAGGAGAATACACGCCAATGGAGCAGGAGGAATATGTAGCCGTGGTGTGTGATCAAATTGAATGGTTTGCGCCGGAAACGGTGATTGCCCGGGTGACAGGGGATGCGCCTGCCGACCTATTGGCAGCGCCTCTGTGGAGCAGGCGAAAAACTGCCGTTTCCAACGACATCGATAAGGAACTGTACCGAAGAGGTACGTTTCAGGGAGTACGGTATGTCTCTCAAAATGGCACTTGACAAACCAGAGATTACAATGTAAAATATTATTTGTAATATTTTTCTGAAGAAAAAGGAACGGCAGAAGCCGTAAAATTATTATCGAAGTAAAATGCAATCCGGATGCCGCAGGTGTCTTTTCAAAAAAGACACCTGCGGTTTTTGTATTTAGAAATCGAGGTTGTGAAGTTGACATATTTGCTATACAACCCCTCCGGCGAGCCACCTCAATCCAAGCCTCCCCTGTGCAAGGGGAGGTGGTACGACGCAGTCGTATCGGAGGGGTTGTTGACCTATCCTTTCATTTTTACATCTTACAAATTTATAGCTAGACAATCCCTCAGTCAATGCGACTTTGCAGCCTTATTTAGAATTACATTTCCAAAGGAGAAAAAGATGGAAAACACAAAAACGAAATTTCACCCCACTGCACTGCGGCTGTGTACCGCCGCCATGTGCCTGGCCGCAGGAATTCTGCTGCCCCAGCTGTTTCATTTGACCGGCAGCAGCATTTCCGGCCAGATGTTTCTTCCTATGCATCTTCCTGTACTTTTATGCGGACTGCTGTGCGGCTGGCCCTGGGGCGCCGCGGTAGGCATAGTCCTGCCCCTGATTTCTTCTGCTGTTACCGGCATGCCTGTCATGTTTCCCAACGGTTTTTCCATGATGGGAGAGCTTTGCACATATGGAATCGTCTGCGGACTCCTATACTTGAAAGTATTCTCCGGAAAAAAAGGCCTCCTTCCTATCTATCTCTCCATGATTCCGGCAATGTTGGCAGGACGTGGTGTCGCCGGACTGATAAAATGGCTGCTGCTCATGGGAACAGAAAATCCCCTGACAGCGAGCGCCTTTCTGGCCTCTTCTTTTGTAACAGCCTGGCCGGGGATTGTTCTTCAGCTAGTATTGATTCCCACCGTTATGATTGCTCTGCAAAAAGCAGGTGCAACCGCACGACTGTGCCGTAATTCATAATTTATTTTTAATTTATAAATATTTTGTTTATATTCAGTAAAAATCCGTCGATTTTCGGCGGATTTTTATTTATCATTTTTTCATTTTGGGCCTGTTTTGACCCGTTTTTCACACTTTTTTATAAAAAATACGCTTGTTTTTGAATATTCACAAAATATTCTTGACATACTAGCCCATTCATGATAATATATTGAAAAACGTGCGCGTATATTTGGTGGCGGTGTCCAGAAAGGCATAAAAACAACATGGGATTAAAAATCATAGGAACAGGTGCCGGCCTGCCTAAAAAGGTCGTTACAAACAACGATCTGGCCGCATTTATGGATACCAGCGACGAATGGATTTCTCAGCGCACTGGAATCCGCGAACGGCGAATCTTATCCGCCAGCGAATCTCTTTTAGAATTAAGTACAAGGGCTGCCGGTGAAGCTCTGTTGGAAGCAGGGGCAAAGGCCGAAGAAATAGATTTGCTGATTGTTTCCACAATCGGCGGTGATTATAAAACTCCCGCTATGTCCTGCCTTGTTGCCGGGGAGCTTGGAATTGACTGCATCACATTGGACATCAACATGGCCTGCTGTGGTTTTTTATACGCTTTGAATACTGTAAACGCCTATTTTCGGGCGGGGATGGCAAAAAAGGCAATGATTATATCCGCCGAAGCGCTTTCCCGTCTAACCGATTGGACAGACCGTTCTACATGTGTACTGTTCGGCGATGCCGCTGCGGCAACCGTACTGGAGCAGGCGGACAGCGAGCCAGTGTTTTCCATGCAGGTCAAGGGAAAAAACGGCTGGGAGCATCTGCATGCCCTGCGCGGGTCAGACAACTGCCCTTTCAATGATTTTGAAGACAACGGATATCTCCATATGAATGGACAGGATATATATAAATTTGCAGTTTCCTCCATCACAGCCAGAATCCATGAGGTGCTGGAAAAATGTAACCTGACAATGGAGGATATCGACAGAGTGCTGCTCCACCAGGCGAATCTGCGAATCATCAATGGAGCTATCACACGCTTTGGTCACCCTGAAAAATTCCCCCATAATATCGAACACTACGGCAACACGTCCTCCGCCAGCGTTCCTCTTCTTCTCCATGAAGAAAAGGAAAACTTTCGTCGGGGAGACAAACTGATTCTTTGCGCCTTCGGAGCTGGGCTTGCTTCCGCAGCCTGTCTCCTGGAATGGTAAATAAAAACAAATGGAGGTATATCAGATGAAAGAGAAAATTGTAGACATTATCGCAGCTTACAAGGGCGTAGATGCAGCTGAAATCGCAACCGATAAGCCCTTTAACGAAATCGGTCTGGATTCTCTGGACGTAGCGGAGCTTGTTATGCAGATTGAAGATGCGTGCGGCGTGGAAATCGATATCACACCGGAACTCAACTGTATTGACAAACTGGTAGAGTACATCGAGTCCAAGTAACTTTGCGGAAAAACCGCTCACCAACGCAAATGAGCCGGTGAGCGGTTCCCTTTTATCAAAAATGAAAATCACCGCTTTCCAATAAGAATAGACAGTCCCCTAGAATATATACTTCTGCCGGAAAGCAATAAAATAAATAGGATTGGTCTTACGTATGCTGAAAACAAAACTTTGTGAACTTCTTGAAATCGAATATCCCATTTTGCAGGGCGGTATGGCATGGGTGGCAGATGCACACCTTGCCGCTGCAGTGTCCAATGCCGGCGGGCTGGGTATTATTGCCGGAATGAATGCAAACGGTGAACAGCTACGACAGCAGATTCATCTGGCAAAGGAAATGACAAATAAGCCCTTCGGCGTCAATGTTATGCTGATGAGCCCCTATGTGGAAGAGGCGGCCGCAGTCATCTGTGAAGAAAAAATCCCCGTGGTTACCACCGGTGCCGGCAACCCCACCCGGTTTATGGCAGCTTGGAAGGAAGCGGGCTGTAAGGTAATTCCGGTAGTCCCTTCTGTAGCGCTTGCAAAGATGGTGGAACGCAGAGGCGCTGCTGCCGTTGTCGCAGAAGGGGGCGAGTCCGGGGGACACATCGGAGAGCTGAACACCATGGCCCTGGTTCCCCAGGTATGCGACGCAGTCAGTATCCCTGTCATTGCCGCCGGCGGAATTGCGGACGGGCGCGGCCTTGCCGCTGCTCTGATGCTGGGCGCGTGCGGCGTCCAGATGGGTACCCGGTTCATCGTGGCAGACGAATGTACTGCCCATGATAACTTCAAGGAGAAAGTAATTGCGGCAAAGGACATCGACACCATCGTCACCGGCAAGCGGCTGGGTCATCCCTGCCGGGCACTGAAAAATGATTTTTCCAGGAAATTCTCCGAAATGGAATATGATATGTCCGTCTCCAACGAAGAATTGGAGCAGTACGGCGTCGGCGCTCTGCGCCGGGCCGTAGTAGACGGGGATCTCCAGGGCGGCTCCTTCCTTTGCGGCGAATGTGCGGGCCTTGTAAAAGAAAGGATGTCCTGCCGCCAAATCATCGAGGATGTTGTAAATGGCGCCCAGCGCGCGCTGGGAGGTGCGTCCCAGTGGCTGTAAGGGCATATATGTTCGCCGGCCAGGGGGCACAGCACCCCGGCATGGGTCTGGACCTGTACGAAGCGAGCTCTGCGGCTAAGGCTGTATTCAATATGGGAGAACAGCTCCGCCCGGGCACTTTGGAGCAGTGCTTTCACGGCACTGCCGAAGCACTGAATGAAACAGTAAACGCGCAGCCCTGCCTGTTTCTGACCGATTTGGCGGCAGCAGCGGCATTGGATGAGGCGGCAGGCCGGCGGGCGGATATGTGCGCCGGATTTTCCCTAGGGGAGATCGCCGCATTGGCCTATGCAGGTATATTGTCCTACGAGGACGCTTTCAGGCTGGTTGTTTGCCGAGGCGAAGCCATGGATGCCTGCAGTAAGCAGACGCCGGGAGGCATGGCGGCCGTTCTGCGGCTGGACGAAGACACTGTAAAAAATCTATGCGCGCAGTTTGACGGCGTATATCCCGTAAACTACAACTGCCCCGGACAAATCGCCTGCGCAGGGAAAGCAGCATCCATCGATCCCTTTTGTGAAGCGGTAAAAAATGCGGGGGGACGGGCGGTAAAAATCGCCGTCAGCGGTCCTTTCCACACGCCCTTTATGGAAGAGTGTGCAGTATCCCTTCGAAAGCTGCTGAACACACTTGATATAAAAGCGCCGGAAATTCCTCTGTACGCAAACTGGACGGCAGAACCTTATCCGTCAGACAGAGCCGGCATCACAGAGCACATCGCCCAGCAATGTATGAACAGCGTCCGGTGGGAAAATACCATGCGCCATATGCAGGCAGATATTTATATCGAGGTCGGCGCCGGTAAGACCCTCTCGGGCCTTTGTAAAAAAACACTGCCCGACGTACAAATTTACAATGTGGCAGACAATGCCACCCTTGCTGCTACAAAGGAGGCACTGCAAAATGGCTGATACAAAAACCGCTCTGGTCACCGGAGCTTCCAGAGGCATCGGCAGAGCCATCGCCACAGCTCTGGCACGGGAAGGCATGGACGTAGCCGTTATTGCCACGGCAGATTCCCCGGCAGTCCGTGAAACGATGGACTTAATTGCGGCAGAGGGCAGAAAAGCATATTTTGCCCCTCTGGACGTGTCCGATTTTGCTGCCTGCGGCGACTGCGTGGCAAAGCTGCTGGAGGAAGCTGGAAATATTGATATATTGGTAAACAACGCAGGTATTACCCGGGATAAGCTGCTTTTGCAGATGCGGGAAGCAGATTTTGACGATGTAATCGCCGTCAATCTGAAGGGCGCGTTTAATATGACGAAAGCTCTCCTACGGCACTTTTTGAAAAAGAAATCCGGCAATATCATCAATATATCCTCCGTAGTAGGACTGATGGGCAACGCCGGTCAGGCGAATTATGCCGCATCCAAGGCAGGACTTATTGGATTTACCAAATCCGTCGCCAGGGAATACGCGGCAAAAGGAATTGTGTGCAATGCGATTTGCCCCGGTTATATTGAAACAGATATGACCCGGCAAATGCCGGAAGAAGCCCGGGATAAGCTGTGCGCAGCCGTTCCCATGCAGCGGCCCGGCCTGCCGGAAGATGTAGCCGCTGCCGCCGTATTTTTGAGCCATGCCCCATATATCACCGGAGAAGTACTCCGGGTAGACGGCGGCATGTATATTTGAACCTACACAGGAGCGTAAAAATGAACAGAGTTGTTATCACAGGCATGGGAACCATCAACCCCATCGGAAATAATATAGAAACCTTCGCAAAGAGCCTTTTTGCCGGCGTATGCGGAATCGGTCCCATCACCAAATTTGACACAACCGACTTCAAAGTCACTCTTGCAGCCGAGGTAAAAGATTTCGACCCTCTCAATTATTATGATTCCCTGCCGGAGGCGAGACGGGCCGACCTGTTTACCCAGTATGCCATTGCAGCCGCCATGGAGGCAGTAGCTGACAGCAACATCCAGGGAAACGTCCAGCCCGAGCGATTCGGTGTTTATGTGGGCAGCGGCATCGGCGGTATGAACACCTTCGTTTCCGAAACCCTCAAGCTGGAAAAACGCGGTCCCTCCCGAGTTTCTCCATTGTTTATTCCTATGATGATCTCCAACATGGCGGCAGGCGCCATTTCTATGCGTTTCGGGGCAAAAGGCCCTTCCCTGCCTGTAGTCACCGCCTGCGCCACCTCCACCAATACCATTGGAGAGGCGTTCCGGGCCATCAAGCACGGCTACGCGGACGCAATCATCGCAGGAGGCACAGAAAGTACCATTACCCCTCTTGCCACTGCAGGCTTTGACAACTGCAAGGCCCTGTCTCAGGCAACAGACCCCGCACGGGCGTCTATTCCCTTTGACCTGGAAAGAAACGGCTTTGTGATGGGTGAGGGTGCCACCATGCTCATTTTAGAGGAATACGAGCACGCCGTTTCCAGAGGCGCACACATTTGGGCAGAAGTCTGCGGATACGGCAACACCTCTGACGCATACCACATGACAGCGCCCCATCCGGAAGCGGAAGGGGCTGTCCGAGCGATTCTGCTGGCCGCACAGGAAGGCAGCATTACCGCCGGAGAGCATTTGTATATTAACGCCCACGGCACCAGCACTCCCATGAACGACAAAACGGAAACCCTGGCGGTGAAAAAGGCCTTTGGGGATAATGCCTATACCACGCACATCAGCTCCACGAAGTCCATGACAGGGCATATGCTGGGGGCTACAGGGGCCACAGAAGCTGCCG